>JAEZMI010000010.1 GCA_023414975.1 Pseudomonadota bacterium
GGCTCAAACCCGTTCATTGCCGCTCGCTGGAGGGATTGATCTTCGTCTGCGTGTCGGACGAACCGCCGGCCGATTTCGATATCATGGCCGCCAAGATGGCGCCTTATCTCGCTCCGCACGACTTGAAGAACGCCAAGGTCGCTTTCGAGAAGGACATCATCGAGCCGGGCAACTGGAAGCTCACCATGGAGAACAACCGTGAGTGCTACCACTGCTCCGGCAATCATCCCGAACTGACCGTGCCGCTCTTCGCCTATGGCTTCGGCTTCGCGCCGGAGGAACTCGACGAGCATGGCCGCAAGGAGGCCGAGGAATACGCCAAGCTGGTGACCACCTCGCACCGCGAGTGGGAGAGCTGCGGCTTCCCCTCGACCATGATGGAGCACCTCGACGACATGGTGACCGGCTTCCGCACCGAGCGTCTGCCGCTCGCGGGCGATGGCGAGAGCCACACATCGGACACCAAAGCCGCGTGCAAGAAGCTGCTCGGCAAGATCAACGATCCCCGGCACGGCGCGCTGCACTTCTGGACCCAGCCGAACTCGTGGCACCACTTCATGTCGGACCATGCCGTGGTGTTCTCGGTGCTGCCGCTCGATGCCGAACGCTCGCTCGTGCGTACCAAATGGCTGGTCCACAAGGACGCGGTGGAAGGCGTCGACTACGACCTCGAAAACCTTACGGGCGTGTGGGACGCGACGAACGGCCAGGATTCGGCACTGGTCGGCTACTGCCAGGAAGGCGCCCGCAGCCCGGCCTATGAGCCCGGCCCCTACTCGCCGCACACCGAGATGCTCGTGGACAAGTTCTGCAACTGGTACATCGGCCGCATGGCCGAGCATGTCGGCCGCTGATGATGGACGCACTGACCTCCGCGCCGTCGCCCGAACCGGCGGCGCTGCGCCTCACCGGCACCCTGCCCGACTGGAACCCGGAAGCGGACGATGTGCTCATCGTCCGCGACATCCGCGACGAAACGGCGGATGTGAAGACCTTCGTGCTGGCACCGAAGGCGCCCTGCGTGTTCCGCTACGCGCCGGGACAATTTCTGACGCTCGACCTGTCCATCAACGGGGAGACGATCAACCGCTGCTACACCATAGCCTCCGCGCCCACGCGCCCGCACACCCTGTCCATCACGGTGAAGCGGGTGCCGGGCGGGCCGGTTTCGAACTTTCTCCACGACCATGTGAAGGTCGGCGGGGAGCTCCGCGCGGTGGGGCCGATGGGGGATTTCTCCTGCTTCACGCAGGGCACCCCCTCGCCGGCGCCGCGTTACCTGTTCCTGTCGGGCGGCTCCGGCATCACGCCGCTCATGTCGATGGCGCGGACCTTCCACGACCTCGCCGAGCCGCGCGACATCGTCTTCGTCCACGCCGCGCGTTCGCCGGACGACATCATCTTCCGCAGCGAACTCGAGATGATGGCGCGCAATCAGCGCGGCAGCTTCCGCTTCGCGCCGGTGTGTGAAGCCGATGGACGTTTCGAGCCCTGGCACGGGCTGCGCGGACGCGTCAATCTTGGCGTGCTCAACCACATCGCGCCCGACTTCAAGGAGCGCGAGATCTTCGTCTGCGGTCCTTCGCCCTTCATGGCGGCGGTGCGGGAAATGCTGAAGGGTGCGGGCTTCGACATGTCCCGCCATCACGAGGAGAGCTTCGACTTCGCCGAGCTCGCCGCTGCCGAGCCCGAAGTGGCGGCAGAGGTGGCCCTCGCCGAGGCGGTGGAAGCGGTGCAGGACGCGGTGACACCGCCGGTCGCGAGCTACACGATCGAATTCGTGAAGCAGAAGCGCACTATCGAGTGCCGCTCGGACATGTTCGTGCTCGATGCCGCGCGGCGCGCGGGTGTGCGCCTGCCCTCGTCCTGCTCCAAGGGTTTGTGCGGCACGTGCAAGTCGAAGGTCATCTCCGGCACCGTCGACATGAAGCATGGCGGCGGCATCCGTCAGCGCGAGATCGATGCCGGCATGGCGCTGCTCTGCTGCTCCAAGCCGACCAGCGATCTGGTCGTGGACCGCTGACCCGCGCCAGGGATGGTGCAGGCGGCTGGAAAGCTCCGGGAAACGGAGCAGGACGCTTCCGGGCTCGCATGAACCGCGGAAGCGTCCCACCTCAATAGGTGAGGCCGATGGCCTTGCCGAGCGCGCCCTTGACCGCGTCATAGGTGGCGACAGTCCCTTCCTTCAGGGCGTCATACGCCGCCGTCGTCCCCTTCACCGTCCGGTCGACGACCTCGCCCGCCCCTGGAAGCGCAGGAAGGCCGAAAGGCCCGGTCTCCCTCGCCTCGGACACGGGCGCACTAACCGCCGGGGCGACAACGGCGTAGGAGGCACGCACGATCATCGGGTCGCGCGTTTCGCAGGCGTCGCCGCACTGGTCGAACCGCTCCACGCCCGCCGGCAGCGCGAGAGCCGCGCTTGTCTGAACCGTTTTGGATGCACCTGCCCCAGTTTGCGGCGGGCTGTAGACCGCCCCCGGCTCGATGGCGCGGATCAGCACGGGAATGTCCAGCCGGTCGGCTTTGGCGAGGGCACCAGTGGAAATAGCCCCGGCGGCACCGTCCGCCGCCGGCTCGCTCACCACGACCGGCGTGGCCTCCCTGACGACGACCGCCTCGCCGACACCGCGCTCATAGCCACGGCCATCGCCGACCAGATAGATGCTGGCACCCACGAGAGCCGCAAAACCGGCGGGCAGCAGCACGCGGCCCGGAAGCCGGACTTGCCGAGACGCGCGTGACGACCAGCTATGAGGCATGGGACAGTTCTCCCTGATGAATCGCCCTCTCGGCGGAATGTTGCCATTCCGACGGGAACGACGGACATTTTTGCGGCGGCATTCGTTCCCGCCGATGACCGGGCTGGGGTATTTCTGCGCGGTGCCTTGCTACAGAAAGGCCCGGGACATTTCGGGAAACAGGCAGCGGCCACAGGACGGGCTTCGGTGATCGACCTTTCCACGCTTACCCGCATCGGCTTCCTCACCCTGCCGAACCATTCGATGATTGCCTGCGCCAACGCGCTGGAGGCGCTGCGCATGGCGAACTATGTCGCGGAAAACGAAACCTATTCCTGGCGGATCACCACGCTGGACGGCACGCCGGCGGTCGCCAGTAATGGACTGACGCTCGCGCCGACCGTGCCACTTGCGGAGACGGGAGCGCTCGACCTGCTGCTCGTGTGCGGCGGCATCGATGTCCGCCATGCCGCGAGCGCCGCCGTGATCGACCAATTGCGCCGCCTCGCGCGGCGCGGCGTTGCGCTGGGCGCGCTCTGCACCGGCAGTTTCGTGCTGGCGGAAGCCGGGCTTCTCGATTTCTACCGCTGCGCCGTTCATTGGGAGAATCTCGCCGCCATTCGCGAGGAGTTCCGCGATGTCGTCTTCGTTGAGGAAGCCTACGTCATCGACCGCGACCGGCTGACCTGCACGGGTGGCATCGCCCCTCTCAACATGATGCTGGCGTTGATCGCGGCGCGTGGCGGGAGCCGGCTGGCGGAGCGTGTGTCCGAGCAGTTCATCCTCCGTCGGGAGGGCGGGAATACCGGGCGGGAGGCGCGGCCACGGCCCATGCTTCCCGATCCGACGCTCGCGCGGGCGGTGCGTTCCATGCAGGCCGCCATCGAGCAGCCGCTGGAAATCCAGCAGATCGCGCAGAGGCTCGATATCTCGCCTCGCCATCTCGAAAGGCTGTTCCGCCGCCATCTTGGCACAAGTCCGGCGGCCTATTATCTCGGGCTGAGACTGGAGCGCGCGCGGGAGTTGCTACGCCTCTCTCCACTTCCGGTGACGGATGTCGGGATTGCCTGCGGTTTCCAGTCGGCGGCGCATTTCTCCACCGCTTATGCCCGGCGTTTTGGCCGCCCACCACGGGCCGAACGCGGGGGCGGGCGGCCCACGGAGAGGAAGGCCGTCACCGCCCCCGACGGAACGTGAGCCGAGATGGCGCGGCGCAGCATATTGTATTACAACAAGAAATCGGGGAGTTTTCCCTGTTGTTGCCGAGGACACGGCTCTTTGCCGTGCTGCCCGCGATGAACGCACCCGTGAAGCCCACAGGCTATCGCAACCTGGCCGCCCGCTATTCGGATCTCGCCGACGGCGTGGTCGCCCCCGACCGCACCCCCGTGGCGGATGCCTGGCTCGGGCTCTCCATGACCTTTGTCGCGGGAGCCACAAATGCGGGCGGGTTGCTGGCGGTCGGGCAATACACCTCGCACATGTCCGGCATCATCTCGGCGGCGGCGGATAATGTGGTGCTGGGGGCCACCGATCTGGTGCTTCCCGCCATGGGGGCACTGGCCACCTTCGTCTTTGGGGCCGCGACCTCCGCCATATTGGTGAACTGGGGACGGCGGCATCACGCCGGGCGCGAATACGCGCTGCCACTCACTTTGGAAGCCTTTCTGCTGCTCGCTTTCGGGCTGCTCGGCGGCTACACCCACCATTCCAGTCTGGCGCTGGGAATGGAAGTCGCCGTGCTCTGTTTCATCATGGGGCTTCAGAACGCGACCGTGACCAAGCTCTCCGGCGCCAAGATCCGCACGACGCATATGACGGGCATCGTCACGGATATCGGCATCGAACTCGGCAAGCTCATCTACTCCAACCGCCGCCGCCGCGGCACGGACCACCCGCTGGTTCTGGCCGACCGTGAAAAGCTCAAGCTGCTCAGCTACTTCCTGAGCTGCTTCTTCGTCGGCGGCGTCGTCGGCGCGCTCGGTTTCAGCTACGTCGGCTTCGTCTTCTGCGTGCCGCTGGCACTGCTTGTCCTCGCGCTGGCGGGCCCTTCGGCGCTGCGCATCGCCTTCGGCTGACGACGGTCGCAACGCTACCGATGGCGTGGCGTAAATCTTCTGTTCGGTGGAGCCGCTTGCGACGTATCGTGGCTGATCGGGATCGGGAACCCGATGTCGAAGGAGCGCGCGCCTGCCATGATCGCCAATGCCGAGGCATTGCTGAAACCCTTGACCATCAAGGGCCTCACCATTCGCAACCGGGTGATGTCAACCTCGCACGCGCCGGGCTATGGCAAGGACGGCAAGCCGCAGGAGCGCTACCAGCTCTACCACATGGAGAAAGCCAAGGGCGGCATAGGCCTGACCATGTTCGGCGGCTCCTCCTCGGTCGCCATCGACAGCCCGGCCGCGCCCTGGGCGCAGATCTCCGTCGCCGATGACAGCGTCATCCCGTATTTTCAGCAATTCGCCGACCGGGTGCATGGGCACGGCGCGAAGCTGATGATCCAGCTGACCCATATGGGCCGGCGGACCAAATGGGACACCGAGAACTGGTTGCCCACGATTTCCCCTTCCGTCCGCCGCGAACCCGCCTCGCGCACCGTGCCGCGGGCGATGGACAAGAACGATATCCGCCGTGTTATCAAGAGCTTCGCGGATGCGGCGCGGCGCTGCAAACAGGGCGGGCTGGACGGCTGCGAGATTTCCGCCGCGCATGGTCATTTGGTCGACCAGTTCTGGTCGCCCGCGGTCAACGAACGCACCGATGAATATGGCGGCAGCCTTGAGAACCGCATGCGCTTCGGCATCGAGGTGCTGTCCGCCATGCGCGAGGCGGTGGGCGATGATTATGTCATCGGCATGCGGATGTCCGGCGACGAGCTGATCGCCGATGGGCTGAGCCATGAAGACTGCGTCGCCATCGCGTCGGAATATGCCAAACGCGGGCTTGTGGACTTCCTGAACATTCTCGGCGGGCAGGCGCGGGACCACATGGCCCACGCTATCTCCCTGCCGAATATGTCTTTTCCGGTGGCACCTTTCCTTTATCTGCCGAGCGCGATCAAGCGCGAGGTGGACGTGCCCATCTTCCACGCGCAGCGTGTGACCGACCTTGCCACGGGCGCGCGGGCGGTGGCGGAGGGGCATGTGGATATGATCGCGATGACGCGCGCGCATATCGCCGATCCGCATCTGGTGAAGAAGCTGATGGAAGGGCGGGACGACGACATCCGTCAATGCGTCGGCGCGGGCTATTGCATCGACCGGATCTATGTCGGCGGCGACGCGCTCTGCCTGCAGAACGCCGCCACCGGACGTGAGGCGACCATGCCTCATGTCATTGAAAAAGCTACTGAATTCCTCAAGATCGTGGTGGTCGGCGCAGGTCCCGGCGGCCTTGAGGCGGCGCGCGTCTGTGCCGAGCGGGGGCATGCGGTGGTGCTCTTCGAGAAGGAGAGCGTGCCGGGCGGGCAGGTGAACATCGCCGCCAGGGCCGGCTGGCGCGAGGCGCTGTCGGGGATTCCGCGCTGGCTCTTTGCACAGGTGCAAAAGAAGGGCGTCGATATCCGGCTCGGCACCGAGGCCACCGAGGACGCGATCCTGGCGGAAAACCCGGATGTGGTCATCATGGCGACGGGCGGCCTGCCGAACCCCGGCCACGCCAAGGGCCATGAGCATGCGGTCTCCACCTGGGACGTGCTGACCGGCAAGGTGGAGCCGACCGGAACGGTATTATTATACGACGAGATCGGTGGCCATAACGCCGCCTCCACCGCCGAGACGCTCGCCAAGAAGGGGTGCCTGGTGGAGCTGGCGACGCATGATCTGCAGATCGCCCAGGAGGTCGGCACCACCAACCAACCCATTCATTTGCGTGAACTTTACAAGCTCGGCGTGGTGATGACGCCGAACATGGAACTCATCGAGATCTACCCGGAGGGCAACCGGCTGATCGCCGCGCTGCGCAACACCATGACCGACGCGGAGGAAGAGCGCGTGGTCGACCGGGTGATCGTGGATTACGGCACGCTGCCGGTCGACGGGCTGTTCCAGAGCCTGCGCGCCCGCTCGGTGAACGATGGCGAGACGGATCTCGATGCCCTCATCGCCGGGCGCCCGCAGCGCTGGAGCGGTGAGAAGGGCTTCGCGCTGTACCGCGTGGGCGATGCCTGGACCGGGCGCAACATCCACGCCGCGCTGTATGATTCCTTGCGTCTTTGCAAAGACCTCTGACGAAGGACACGCGGCATGATCCCCGCCGGGACCGCTTTTTCGCTGCTGATTCTGGCCCTCGCCGCCCTCGCGGCGGGGCTGGTGGCGCGGCGCGTGCGGCTCTGGAAAAGGGGGTCCGAGGCGCGGATTGTCAGTGCAGTCGGGTGGACGATCAGTGCAGTCAGTGCAGGAAAAGTCATCGCCGGGCTGAAGGCGCTGCCCCGCCGCTACCTCGTCGATGTCCACCATGTGGTCGGGCGCGACCCCTATGCCGCCCGCATGCATGCGCTGGCCGCCGGCGGGCTGCTCGCAGGCTCGCTTTTCGGCCTTGCCGGCCTCGTCCCCCCGCTCGGCGGGTCCCGCCTGTTCTGGGGGGTGGTCGGCCTCGCCTTCGCCGCCGCGCTGGCGGGCGGCTTCATGGT
>JAEZMI010000058.1 GCA_023414975.1 Pseudomonadota bacterium
GTCGAAGCCGGAGACGAAGACGCGGGCCTGGCCGCCGAACAGCCGCTCGACGATGTCGTCGCGCGTCGCCTTGTCGGCCGTGGCGGTGAGCGCGACGAGGGGGATGTCGGGGAAGATCTCGCGCAGCTTGCCGAGCGCCAGATATTCGGCGCGGAAGGAATGGCCCCATTGCGAGATGCAATGCGCCTCGTCGATGGCGATGAGGCCGAGCGGCAGGCGGGCGATGGCGGCCAGCATCCGCTCGGTGAGCAGGCGCTCGGGGGCGAGGTAGAGCAGGCTCACCTCGCCCGCCGCGACGCGCCGCCAGATCGCGACATTCTCCTCGCGCGACTTGCCGGAATGGATCGCCTCGGCGGCGACGCCCTGAAGCTTCAGCGCGTTCACCTGATCGTCCATCAGCGCGATGAGCGGGGAGACGACGAGCGAAAGGCCGCCAAAGACCAGGGCGGGAAGCTGGTAGCACAGCGACTTGCCGGCGCCCGTGGGCATGACCGCCAGCGTCGGCACGCCCGCCAGCACGGCATCCACAACTTCCTGCTGGCCGGGGCGGAAGCGGTCGAATCCGAACACCTCGGCCAGCTTCTGCCACTTGCCACGCTCGATGGCGGGCGGCAGCAGGCCGATGGCGGGATGGACGGGGATGTTCATCGCGGCTTCGTCGTGCTCCCTGTCGCCCAACGCCCTTCCCAACGCCCTTGGCAGCGCCGGCTCGGGTGGAGATGGTAACGCCGCCCGGAACGGATTCGCGGGCTTGTCGAGAGAATCACTTCGGATGGCCCTCGAGCTCACCCTCGGTTTAACCCTCGTTGCGCTGCTGTTCGAGGCCGCATTGGGCTATCCGCGGATTTTGCTGGAGCGGATCGGCCATCCGGTGATGTGGGTGGGGCGGCTGATCAGCCTGCTTGACACCCATGTGAACCGCGAGACGGACAGCCCGCTGGAGCGCAAATGTGCCGGCGTGGCGACGCTTCTGGTGCTGCTCGCCGTGGGGCTCACAGCGGGGGCGGTGGTCCAGAAGGCGCTGCTTCTCCTGCCCATGGGCTTCTTCTACGCCGCCTTTGCCGGCTCGACCCTGCTGGCCCAGCGCAGCCTTCACGAGCATGTCGCCGCGGTGGCTGACGGGCTGGAACGCGGCCTTGCCGAGGGGCGCCAGGCGGTGTCGATGATCGTGGGCCGCGACCCGGACAAGCTGGACGAGGCGGGAGTGGCGCGGGCGGCGATCGAGAGCCTCGCGGAGAATTTTTCCGACGGCATCGTCGCGCCGGCCTTGTGGATGGGTGTGGGCGGGCTCGCGGGCGCCTGCGCCTACAAGGCGGTGAACACGGCGGACAGCATGATCGGCCACAAGGACGCGCGGCATCTGCATTTCGGCTGGGCGGCGGCGCGGTTCGACGATCTCGTGAACCTCCCGGCCTCGCGGCTCGCCGGGCTGCTGCTCATCGCCGGAGCGGCGTTCGTGCCGGGCGCCTCGCCGCGGGCGGGCTGGACCGCCATGTGGCGCGACGCGAGCAAGCACCGCTCCCCCAATGCCGGCTGGCCCGAGGCGGCGCTTGCGGGGGCGCTCGGCATCGCCATCGCCGGGCCGCGTCATTACGGCGGGCAGCTTTCCACCGACGGCATCATGGGCGAGGGCGGACGGCGTGACTGCACCGCCGCCGACATCCGCCGGGCGCTCCAGCTCTACCGCGCGGCGGACGGGGTGATGGTGGCGGTGCTGTCGATCGCGGTGATCGCGCTGGCGATGTGAGGCTCCAAGGCGTCGCCCCGGCACTACGCCGCACTGCGGCCGGGATGACGGCCTTCCGCGAGCGCCTGCGTGCTTCGAGGCCGCCTGCGGCGGCGCCTCAGCATGACGAAGTTGAGGGTTGTCAAGCCTTGGACAGGTGCGCCGTCCCCTGAGGTGCCCGGCATCAGCCGGGCCTCGAAGGATGCTGCCAAGAGAGCGCTGCCCTCACCCGCGTGACGAAGTTGAGGGTTTTCGAGCCTTGAACCGGTGCGCCGTCATCCTGAGGTGCCCGGCGTCAGCCGGGCCTCGAAGGATGCTGCCACGAGCGCTCCCCCTCACCCGCGCGCAATAGCCAGAAGCCGGTCGAGATCGACATGTCGTTCCAGATGCGCGGCGAGCGCGTCGAGCGCCGCTTCCACACCGGCTTCATAGGCGAGGTCGGAGGGCAGGGCGCCGAGGCGCGCGAGCCAGTGGCGGCGCTGGCGATCATCCGCGAACAGGCCGTGGGCGTAGGTGCCGATGACGCGGCCATCCAGAGAGACCGCGCCTTCCGGCCCGGCGCCGTCGATCTGCGCGAAGGGACGGGCCCGGCCGGGCCCCTCGGTCACGCCCATATGCATCTCATAGCCCGAAAAGGGCGCGCCATCGGCCGTGCCGGTGACGGCGACGAGACGCTTCTCGCCCGCGAGCACCGTGTCGACATCGAGCAGGCCGAGGCCCGGCACGGTGGCGGGAGGGCCTTCGAAGCCCTCGGGATCGGCGATGGAGCGGCCGAGCATCTGATAGCCTCCGCACAGGCCCAGCACCCGCCCGCCGCGCCGGACGTGGGCGAGAAGGTCGATGTCCCAGCCCTCACGGCGGAAATCGGCGAGATCGGGGATGGTGGTCTTCGAGCCCGGCAGGATGACGAGATCGGCATCGGCCGGCAGCGGCGTGCCGGGGCGGACGCGGACCACCTCCACCGAAGGCTCGGCGTCGAGCGGGTCGAGATCGTCGAAATTGGCGATGCGCGGCAGGAGCGGCACGACGATGCGAAGCCTCGCACCGGGCTTGGGCGTGGCGGCGGCCTCGAGCGCCAGTGCGTCCTCGGCCGGCAGGCGGCGGGCCTCCGGGAAAAACGGGATGAGGCCGAGAGCCGGCCAGCCGGTGCGGGCGGCGATCTCGTTCATGCCGCCGGCGAACAGGGTGGGATCGCCCCGGAAGCGGTTGACGAGAAAGCCACGGATCATCGCCGCATCGTCTTGGGGAAGCACGGCTTTCGTGCCGACGAGGCTGGCGATCACGCCGCCCCGGTCGATGTCGCCGATGAGGATGACGGGGATACTCGCGGCGCGGGCGAAGCCCATATTGGCGATGTCGCCGGCGCGCAGATTGACCTCGGAGGCTGAGCCCGCGCCTTCCACCAGAACGAGGTCGGCCTGTTCGCGCAGATGCGCGTAACTCTCCAGCACGGCGGCGAGCAAACCGGGCTTGAGCTTCTGATAATCCGCGGCCCTGGCATTGCCACGCGCGCGGCCCTGCACCACGACCTGCGCGCCGATCTCGCTCTGCGGCTTCAAGAGCACCGGGTTCATGTGGACGGACGGCGCAACGCGCGCGGCGCGCGCCTGCAGCGCCTGCGCCCGGCCGATCTCCCCGCCATCCGCGGTGACGGCGGCGTTGTTCGACATGTTCTGCGGCTTGAAGGGCCGCACTTTCAGCCCGCGCCGGGTGAAGGCGCGGGCGAGGCCGGCGACGATCAGCGACTTGCCGACATCCGAGCCGGTGCCCTGGAACATGAGCGCGAGGGGCGTGCGAGTCGAAGGCGTCAAGCGCCCTCTCCCCGCCTGAATGAGGTCATGGCCGGGCTTGACCCGGCCATCCATGTCTTTGCTTGCGCACGCAATTTAACCGAAGTCGTGAATCCCCGAACCAAGTCCGGGGATGACGGGGTGACGAGGGGCCTCAGCCGCGCCGGGTTTCCAGATAGTCCACGCGCCGTTCCAGATTGGCCTCGCGCACCATGCCGGGGATCAGGAACAGGTCGATGATCTGGCCGATGCCGAGCAGGCCGAGCGTCAAAAGCCAAAGCGCACCAGTCCAGTAGCGGCCGGCGTAGAAGCGGTGGATGCCGCAGACGCCGATGAGGCCAAAGAACCAGAACAGATAGGCGACCGGGGTGGATCGCATCGGGGCATTGCTCCGTCATGTCAACACGCCGCGACAGCCGGCGTCCCCTTCCATATGGGAAGGCGCCCGCCGCTTTGCGAGAGGGCGCAAAACCGAGCATTCATCAGAACTCGATGCCCTTCTGCGCCTTCACCCCGGCTTTGAAATGGTGCTTCACCAGCCCCATTTCGGTGACGAGATCGGCCGCCTCGATCAGCGCGGGCTTCGCGTTGCGGCCGGTGACGACGACGTGCAGATCGGCCCGCCGCGTGACCAGTGTGGTGACCAGTGTGTCCAGCGGAAGGTACGCGTAGCGCAGGGCGATGTTCAGTTCGTCCAGAATGAGCAGGCCGATGCTCGGGTCGGCCATGAGCGCCTGCGCCTTCTCCCAGGCGCGCGTGGCGGCGGCGATGTCGCGGGCGATGTCCTGCGTCTCCCAGGTGAAGCCCTCGCCCATGGCGTGCCATTCCACCCGGTCGCCGAAGCTGGCCAGCGCCGCCCGCTCGCCGCTGTCCCAGGCGCCCTTGATGAACTGCACCACGCCGACGCGCCCGCCATGGCCGAGCGTGCGCAAGGCGAGGCCGAAGGCGGCGGTGGATTTGCCCTTGCCCGGCCCGGTATGGACGATGAGCAGGCCCTTTTCGATGGTCTTGCCGGCCACCTCGGCGTCCTGCACGGCCTTGCGCTTTTCCATCTTGGCGCGGTGGCGGGCGGCCTCTTCCGGGGAAATCTCGGTCATGTTTCGTCCTTCACCGTCATCGCCAGCCCGGCGACCATGAAGATCACGCGGGAGGCGCGGGCGGCCACGCTCTGGTTCAGCCGGCCCTGCGCGTCGCGGAAGCGCCGGCCGAGCGGGTTGTCGGGCACGATGGACAGGCCGACCTCGTTCGAGACGGCGACGAGCGGCCCGTCATGGCCCGCGAGCGCCTCGACCAGCGCCGCGCCCTCGGCGGCAAGGTCCGCCTCCGCCAGCAGGCGGTTGCTGAGCCACAGCGTGAGGCAGTCGACGAGAACGGGCGCGCCGGGGGGCAGGGCACGCAGCGCCGCCGCCAGATCATGCGGGGCGTCGATCGTCCGCCAGCCCGATTCCCGCCGGGCGCGGTGCTCGGCGATGCGGGCGGCCATCTCGTCGTCCCAGGCCTGCGCGGTGGCGATGTAGCGCCAGGGAGGCGGCGCCCGCTCGACGAGTTCCTCGGCGTGGCGGCTCTTGCCGGAGCGCGCCCCGCCGAGAATGAGGGTAAGACTCATGCCTCAGCCGGCGTCGGCGGCGAAGCGGGGACGCAGCCAGCCGGCGAGGCCCCCGAGCAGCACCCAGAACACGAAACTCGCCGCCACGCTCGCCACCACGAAGCTGTGGTGCAGCGCCTCGGGGATCGGGCTCTCGTGACTGTCGGGCTGGGGCGCGCCGACCAGATGCGGCACCAGAATCAGGGCCACGCCGAGCACCGCCAGCAGCGGCGAGCGCCCGAAGACCAGCAGCGCCAGCCCGCCCGCCGTCGCCAGCGCGGTGCCGACCCACCACATCTGGCGCGCGGCGAGATCGGCCGCCGGCATGGCCGGCAGCTCGGGCGGCAGGCCGAGACCCGGCGCGAGGGTGAACACGGCGAAGCCCGCGAGGCCCCAGAGCACGCCCTGGCGCCAGCCGGAAAGCCCGCCCGCGATCTCGCTGGCCGCGACCAGAAGCAGGCCGAAGCCGAAGCCGGTGAGCACGGTGAAGATGACCGTCAGGCCGTTGCGCGCGAAGCCGTCGGCCGGCGACCACTCCTCGTCGTGCGAATGGGCCTCGGCGTTTTGGCTGTCGGCGCCGTGGCTGTGCCCGGCGGCGGCGGTGGCGCTGTCCGCGCCGCCGCCCTCGAAGGTTTCCGCCTGCAGGATCAGCGGCACGGTCGTGAACAGATGAATGGCGGCGCCGACGAGGCCGGTGCCGATGCCGGCCAGAGCCGCGACGAACAGAATCGTCCTGAAAAGCGACATGGTCTTCCCTCCGGTTCGGTGATGGAGCCGGGCTCAGTGGCAGGGGAAGGCGTTCGCGTGACGCACGTCATGCGTCGCGTTGTGCATGGCGCTGACATGGGAGAAGCCCACGCCGCCGAGCACGACGATGCCGATGAGGGCGGCAAGGCAGATGGCAAGGGAACGCGAGGCGAGGGAATCGCGGGAGGTCGTCACCGCGTCGGGCGAGGTCGTCATACAGGTCTCCTTGGCCCTCCACCCGAGGGCCGTTGCGGGTTGTGTCGACGGCCGGTCTCCTGGCTCGCGGGTCACGGCCCTCGATCCGCCTTCCCGGCTCACGCCAGTGGCTGATGGAGGAGGGCTCGCCGCTCACAGTTGCGGGGGCAGCCGCGGAATTCGCGCCGGCCTTTCGGGCCGAAACGTCACCGCATTCCCGTCTTGCGTCCCGTGCGTCGCATGGGAACCGCCGACGCCCCGACTATACAGCTCGGTCAGGGACGGGCAAGCGCGGCGGCGGCCCGTGCCGGGTTTGACTTTCCTGTCCAAGGCTCCTTTAGTGCCGCTGACCGTCGGTTTCCGCGTCTTCGGGCGCGGGACGAAGAGGGAATGCGGTGCGGAGGGCTTTGCCTTCCTAATCCGCGGCTGCCCCCGCAACTGTGAGCGGCGAGCCTGCGCTGAAGGCCACTGGGACACCCCCGGGAAGGCGGCGACGAGGCGGCGACCCGCGAGCCAGGAGACCTGCCGAAGGTTCGGTGCCGATGCCGGCGGGGTGCCCGGCTCTCGGACGGATGCCGCTTTGCGGCCTCCGGCGCGGCATTCCGCTGCGGCCGGCGCATCCCGTAACCTTTTGGCTTGCGTGGAGATGCCAGAGTGACCAGCGCCGTATCGACCTCCCTTTCGCGGGTGCCCTGCACCATCGTCACCGGCTTTCTCGGCTCGGGGAAGACAACCCTCATCCGCCACGTGCTGGAGAACGCGAAGGGCAAGCGGCTCGCCGTCATCGTCAACGAGTTCGGCGATGTCGGCATCGATGGCGAGATCCTGAAGGGCTGCGGCATCGAGACCTGCCCGGAGGAGAACATCGTCGAACTCGCCAATGGCTGCATCTGCTGCACCGTGGCGGACGACTTCGTGCCGGCGCTCGACGCCATTCTCTCCCGCGCGCCGAAGGTCGATCACATCCTGATCGAAACCTCGGGCCTCGCTTTGCCGAAGCCCCTGGTGCAGGCCTTCCACTGGCCGGCGATGAAGAGCCGGGTGACGGTGGACGGCGTCGTCGCGGTGGTGGATGGCGAGGCGCTGGCCGCGGGCCGCGTGGCGCACGACCATGACGCGCTCGCCGCGCAGCGGGCGGCCGATGACAGCCTCGACCATGACGACCCGATCGAGGAAGTGTTCGACGACCAGATCGCCTGCGCCGATCTCGTGGTCATGACCAAGACCGACCTGATCGACGCGGCGGGGCTGGCGACCGCGCAGGCGGCGCTGGCGGGCGAACTGCCCAAGGGCGTGCGCGTGGTCGCGATCACTGGGGGGCGGATCGACCCGGCGGTGCTGATGGGCCTCGGCGTCAGCACCGAGGACGACATCGCGAACCGCAAGACCCACCACGATGACGAGCTCGACCACGACCATGACGATTTCGACAGCTTCGTCGTCGAGGTGGGCGAGATTGCCGATCCCGCCGCCTTCGCCGCCCGCATCGCCCGCGCGGCGGACGAGGCGGATGTGCTGCGGGTGAAGGGCTTCCTGCCCGTTGCCGGCAAGCCGATGCGGCTGCTGGTGCAGGCCGTGGGCCCGCGCGTCGACCACCATTACGACCGCGCCTGGGGCGGCGAGCCGCGCACCGGCCGCCTCGTCGCCATCGGGCTGAAGGGGCTCGACCGGGCGAAGGTGGAGGCGATCCTCGCCGGCGAGAGCGTGGCGGCGTGAGGCGGCCCCATCCCCTTGCCAACCGTCATGGCCGGGCTTGGCCCGGCCATCCACGCCTTCGGCCGGAGCACCGGCGCGAACCGTCGTGGATCCCCGGGCCGAGCCCGGGGATGACGGCGTTCTGACGGGAGACCACCCACCCCATGCACATCCTCACCACCAC
>JAEZMI010000064.1 GCA_023414975.1 Pseudomonadota bacterium
CGCCTATATCATCCATTCCGGCGCGGTGCTGATGGAGGGCTCGCCCGACGAGATCGTCGCGAGCCCGGAGGTGCGTCGGCTCTATCTCGGCGAGGAGTTCCGTCTCTGAGATGAGCGCGCGACCGTCATCTTCGCCGCGGGTCGGGGGCGCCCCATGTCGCTAGGGCCGCGCCTCGAGTTCCGCCAGACCCAGTCGCTGGTGATGACGCCGCAGCTGATGCAGGCCATCAAGCTGCTCCAGCTCTCCAATCTCGACCTCGTCGCCTATGTCGAGGCCGAGCTGGAGCGCAACCCGCTGCTGGAGCGTCAGGCCGAGCCCGAGGGCGAGCGGCACGACGATGACAGCGTCGCCAAGAACGAGCGGGCCGAGCCCGGCGTGCATGGCGAGGCGGATGCCCTCGCGGGCGCGGAGCCCCGCACCGCGGACTGGCTGGAGGAGCGGCTCGATTCCTCGCGCAGCGCCATCGAGGACCGGCTCGACACCGGGCTGGAGAACGTGTTCCCGGACGATGCCGGCCGCGAGCCGGTGGGCCCGCCCTCGGGTCTCGACGGCGCGGCCTATTCGGAATGGTCGGGCGTCGGCGCCGGCGGGCGGGAGGGCGAGGACTACAATCTCGAAGCCTTCGTCTGCGCCGAGACCACGCTGGCCGATCATCTGGAAAGCCAGCTCAACCTCGCCGTC
The DNA here is from genome assembly GCA_023414975.1 of Pseudomonadota bacterium. Taxonomy (GTDB): domain Bacteria; phylum Pseudomonadota; class Alphaproteobacteria; order Rhizobiales; family Xanthobacteraceae; genus Ancylobacter. Next base: position 683 of record JAEZMI010000064.1, read on the forward strand.
GCCGATCCGGTGCAGCGCCTCATCGGCACCAACCTGATCGACCTGATCGACGAAGCCGGCTATCTGACGGCGGATCTCGCCTCGGTGGCGGAGCGTCTCGGGGCGCCGCTGAGCGCCGTGCAGCAGGTGCTCGCGGTCATTCAGGGCTTCGATCCGCCGGGAATCGGCGCCCGCTCGCTCGCCGAGTGCCTCGCGCTCCAGCTCAAGGAGCGCAACCGCTACGACCCCGCCATGGCGGCCCTGCTCGCCCATCTCGAACTGCTCGCGCGCCGCGACTTCGCGACGCTGCGCCGGGTCTGCGGCGTCGACGAGGAAGACCTCGCCGAGATGGTGGCGGAGGTGCGCCGGCTGAACCCCAAGCCCGGCCTCGCCTTCGGCTCCGGCATCATCCAGCCCATCGTGCCGGACGTGTTCGTGCGCGGCACGAGCGAGAACTGGCTGGTGGAGCTCAATTCCGACACGCTGCCGCGCGTGCTGGTGAACCAGGCCTATTATTCCCGCGTGCAGAAGACCGCGCGCGGCGAGAAGGAAAAGGCGTTCCTCAGCGAGTGCATGCAGACCGCGACCTGGCTGACCCGCTCGCTCGACCAGCGGGCGCGCACCATCCTCAAGGTCGCCACCGAGATCGTGCGCCAGCAGGACGCCTTCCTCACGCTCGGCGTGCAGCATCTGCGCCCGCTGAACCTGCGCATGGTGGCGGATGCGATCGGCATGCACGAATCCACCGTCTCGCGCGTCACCTCGAACAAATACATGGCGACGCCGCGTGGAATCTTCGAGATGAAGTATTTCTTCTCGTCCTCCATTTCGGCGGCCGATGGCGGTGAAGCGCATTCGGCCGAGTCCGTGCGCTTCCGCATCAAGCAGATGATCGACGCGGAGAGCCCGGACGACGTGCTCTCCGACGATACGCTGGTGCAGCGCCTGCGCGAGGCCGGCATCGACATCGCCCGCCGCACCGTGGCGAAATACCGCGAGGCGATGCGCATTCCCTCCTCGGTGCAGCGCCGGCGCGAGAAGCAGGCCGCCGCCGGCTGAGCGGGGTGGGGGCGGCCCGTTATCCCCGGTCTCGCCGTCATCCCGGACGGCCGCAAGGCCGATCCGGGATCGCGTCGCGCCCGGTTCCGCCAACGTCTCGCCGGCCAATCCCGAAGAACACCGTCATCCCCGGACACCGTCATCCCCGGACACCGTCATCCCCGGGCTTGGCCCGGGGATCCACGACTTGGCCGTGAGCGAGGGAAGTCCGTGAGCGAGGGAAGTCATGGATGGCCGGGCCAAGCCCGGTTATGACGGCGCATTGGCGATGGGCGTCCGACCATCCCGCCTCTCCGCTTCGCGGAGCCTGCGCTTGGGCGTGCCCGAGGCAAGACCCGAGGCCAAGACCCGAGGGGCCGGGATGACGGCGATTTTCACACAGAACCGTCATCCCCGGGCTTGGCCCGGGGATCCACGACTTGGCCGTGAGCGAGGGAAGTCCGTGAGCGAGGGAAGTCATGGATGGCCGGCCCAAGCCCGGCCATGACGGCGCATTGGCGGTGGGCGTCCGACCATCCCGCCTCTCCGCCGTGCGTGGGCTGCTTCCGCTCACCCCCGGAATCATCCCGACCGCCGCCAGACCGCCGACCTATCCACCGCCCTCGTTGACACTTTCCCTTCCGGCTCCTACCTCTTTAAGGCACCGGCCGGGCAAGTAGGGGGTTCGGGCAGGTGGCGGGGGCCAGCATTATCGAGGTCCGCGCGCACATGCCCCAGCAGAGGGACGAGTCACGATGCCGCTGCGGGTTTCTGGAAAGAACATCGACGTGGGCGAGGCGCTCCGGCAGAGGGTTGCCGATCGCGTCGCCGTCGCCATGGACAAATATTTCGACGGAGGCTGGTCCGGCCATGTCACGGTTTGCCGTGACGGCTCCGGCTATCGCTCCGATTGCGCGCTGCACCTCGACAGCGGCACCGTCCTGCAGGCCCATGCGGGCGCGCAGGATCCCTACGCCAGCGCCGATGCCGCCGTGGAGCGCATCGAGGAGCGGCTGCGCCGCTACAAGAGCCGGGTGAAGCGCCGCACGCCCCAGGGCGAGGACGCGCTGGCCGGGCTCGTCGAGACCGCCCCGCTCACGGTCTTCTCCGTGCCGGAGGAGGAGGAGGACGAGGCGCTGGAAGGGTGGAGCCCCACCGTCGTCGCCGAGGCCACCACCAGCCTGCCGCGCCTCGCGGTGAGCGATGCGGTGCTGGAACTGGACTTTACCGGCGCCTCGGTGCTGGTGTTCCGCCATGCCGGCCATGGCCGAATCAACGTCGTCTACCGGCGGGCCGACGGCCATGTCGGCTGGGTCGACCCGCCGGAGCCGCAGGCGGCGAATGGCGCGTCCCCGGCGGCGGCCAGGGAGCTGGCGCTGAACGGCGCCGCCGCGGACGACCTGCATTGACCCGCTTTCCTT
>JAEZMI010000113.1 GCA_023414975.1 Pseudomonadota bacterium
GCCAATGAGGCGCAGCAGGGCGGCTGGCTGTACGAGCTGATGGCCCGCGCCGATCACGAGAGCCCGTCCATCGCCCCCGCCAATCCGCGCGCCCGCGCCCCGGAGGGGCGGTCGGGCGGCAGCGAGCGCGAGGCCGAGCGCCCCGTGCATCACGCCATCGAGTCGCTGGACTCCCTCTCGGTCGACATCGCCCGCATGATCGATCACGAGGCGGCCGTCGATCTGTGGGAGCGCTACAAGCGCGGCGAGCGCAATGTGTTCACGCGCCGGCTCTACACCATGCAGGGTCAGCAGACCTTCGAGGAAATCCGCCGCAAGTACCGGCGCGACCTCGAATTCCGCGACACGGTGGACCGCTACATCGGCGAGTTCGAGCGGCTGATCGAGCAGGTCGGGCGCGACGAGCGCGGCCAGCAGCTCACCAAGACCTACCTGACCTCGGACACCGGCAAGGTCTACACCCTGCTCGCCCACGCCGCCGGCCGTTTCGACTAGAGCGCGATAGGGAAGGCGCGATCCGCTCGGATTGAACCGATTCGAGCGGCGAACCGCCCTCTGGGACCATGATGGAGAATGCAAAAAGGGCCCCGCGAGGGGCCCTTTTTCGTGGGTCGGGACGCGAGCCGCGCGGGTTGCGGGAGCGGAGTTGGGGAGTCGAGTTTCGGCGCGTCAGACGCGGCCGCCGGTCCAGGTCACGATGTCCACGAACACCTGATCGGACGCCGCGTCGAGCGCGGCCGTGGCCTCCGGACCGCTGGTGCCGGCCGCCGGCGCGCGGGCGGTGAACACCTTCGCCGCGACGATGCGCCCGCTGCTGGCGCTGACGATGCGGGCGGACACCTCGACCACTGCTTCCGCTCCCGCGCCGAAGGTCTGGAGACCGAAGGCGCGGATGTCGGTCAGCAGCGTGTAATCGGCATTCACCGCGTCGCCCGGCCGTGCCACGGCGCGTCCACGGCTCGCATTCTCGAAGGACTGGATCAGCCGCGCCTGGAACAGCGCCGGCAGCCGGTCCGCCCACTGCGCCTTGCCGAGATAGGTGATCTGGCCGGGCTGCGGCTCGACGACGATCCGCTCGGTATCGAGCACCTGCAGCGCGGTCGAGCCGGCGACCACGAGCTGCGCGGAGCCGGCGCGCGGGGCGTTGAAGCCCACCGGCGCGGTGAGGTCGAAGGTCGGCAGCGCCTTGTCGCCCCCGCCGAGAAGCGAGGCGCAGCCCCCGAGGCCGAGCGCCAGGGCGAGGATGGCGGCGGTGCCGGCGAGCCGGCGGCGGCGGTCGGCGCGTGTCACCTCAGGTCGCGTCACGTCGGGTCGCTTCACGTCGGGTCGCCTCACGTCGCGTCGCCTCACGTCGAGTCGCCTCACTTGCCCTTCCCCGTCCTTCTGTGCGTTCGCCCGCGGCATCTCAGCGCCCCGTATAGTTCGGGACGGACTGGCCGCCGAAGATGAACTGGCGCGGGTTGCGCTCCAGGTTGCGGAACACCCGCTCGATCTCGGCGAGCGTGCGCCGCCCGTCCACCGCCAGCGCCTCGTACTGGCGCAGCCCCGGCCCGGTGAACTTGTTGATGTTCGCGGTCAGCTCGGCGGTGCGCACATCGAGATTGGCGGCGAGCTTGCGCACCTCGGCGGCGGCGCCGGTGATCTCGGCGAACATGCCCTTGCCCTCCTCCGAGGCGGTGAGGCCGTTCACATTGTCGAGGATCGAGTTGATCTTGGCCGACATGCCGTCGAGCTGGGCGGTGAAGCGGCTGATGTCGTCGACCGTCTCCGTCACCTTCTCCGGCTGGATCGCGGCGACGGTGCGGTCGAGATTGGCGGCGAGCGAATCGATGCGCTTGGCCGCCGAGCTCACATCGGCGATGAGCTGGTCGATGCTGCCGGAATTGTTGCCGAGCGCCGTGGTGAACTTGTCGACATTGTCGATCACCGAGGAAATCTTGGTCTCGTTCAGCCGCAGCAGGTCGTCGATCCGCCGGGCGATGTCGTCGACGCGGCCCATCACCTGCCGCGCGCCCTGCATGAGGTCCTGCACCGCGCCGGCGTCGGCCTGGATGCGCGGCAGCGAGCCGTCCTCGGGCGTCGGCAGCGGCTCGGCATTGGCGGCGCCGCCGATCAGCCCGATGGAGGACAGGCCCGTGAGCACCTGCGCGTCGAGCTGGGCGCGGGTGTCGGACTTCACCGGCGTCATCGGCTGCACGGCGACCGTCGCCACCACCCGGCGCGGATCCTGCGCGTCGAGCCGCAGGCCCGTCACCTCGCCGACCGGGATGCCGTTGAAGGTCACCGCGGAGCCGGTCTGCAACCCGCTCACCGGGCCGTTGAATACCACGTCATAGGCCGCGCGCGGCCCCCGGCTGGAGGAGCCGGTGAACCACCAGACGAACGCGAAGCCCGCCGCGATGATCGCCAGGGTGAACAGGCCGATGACGATGTAGTTGGCGCGGGTTTCCATCAGCGCGCCCCCTCATCGACGAAGCCGGCCGCACGCGCCCGCTTGCCGTGGAAATAGGCGGAAACCCAGGGGTGCTTGGAGGCGAGCATCGTGTCGATCGGTCCCACGGCGATGACCTTGCCATCGGCCAGGGCGGCGATGCGGTCGCAGACGGTGTGAAGGCTGTCCAGATCGTGCGTTACCATGAATACGGTCAGCCCCAAAGTCTGCTGCAGCGTCGCGATGAGATCGTCGAACTCGCCGGCGCCGATCGGGTCGAGACCCGAGGTCGGCTCGTCGAGGAACAATATCTCCGGATCGAGCGCCAGCGCCCGCGCCAGAGCGACGCGCTTGATCATGCCGCCGGAGAGTTCCGAGGGCATCTTGGTCACGACATCCGGCTGAAGGCCGACCATTTCCACCTTGGCGATGGTGATCTCGTCCATCAGCTGCGGCGACAGGTCGAGATATTCGCGCATCGGGAACTGGATGTTCTGCCGCACGGTGAGCGAGGAGAACAGCGCGCCCTGCTGGAACAGCACGCCCCAGCGCTGCTCCAGTTGCCGGCGCTGCTCGTAGTTCAGCGTGTCGAGGTCCTGGCCGAACACCTCCACCGTGCCCGAACGCTTGGGCACGAGGCCGAGAATGGTGCGGGTGAGCACGGATTTGCCGCCGCCCGAGGCGCCGACGAAGCCGAGGATCTCGCCCTTCATCACATCCAGCGACAGCCCCTTGAGGATGGTGCGCTCGCCGAAGCCCACCACCACGTCGCGCGCGCGGATGATCGGCTCGCCCGGCTGGATATCGGGGACGCTGTCGGCGGGGCGGCCGTTGATCATGTCGGAAAGCACCTTGCCCTCACATGTTCACGGCGGCGAAGAACATGGCGAACAGCCCGTCCACCACGATCACCAGGAAGATCGCCTTCACCACGGAGGCCGTGGTGTGGGCGCCGAGCGATTCGGCGCTGCCGCCCACGCGCATACCTTCCATGCAGGCGATCAATCCGACAATGGCGGCCATGAACGGCGCCTTGATCATGCCCACCTCGAAGGTGTTGAGCGCGATGGCCTCCTGCAGCCGGTGCAGGAAGATTTCCGGCGATATGCCGCCATAGAGCCAGGCCACCAGCCCGCCGCCGAACAGCGCGCACATATTGCCGATGAAGGTCAGCAGCGGCACGGCGACGATGAGCGCGACGAGACGCGGCAGCACCAGCACCTCGTTGGGGTCGAAGCCCATCACGCGCAGCGCGTCCACTTCCTCGCGCATCCGCATCGAGCCGAGTTCGGCTGTGAAGGCGCTGCCCGAACGGCCGGCCACCATGATGGAGACGATGAGCACGCCCAGTTCGCGCAGGGTGAGGATGCCCACCATGTCGACAACATAGGTCGTCGCGCCGAACTTGCGGAAATGGAAGATGCCCTGCTGCGCGATGATGCAGCCGATCAGGAAGGTGATCAGCGCGATGATCGGCACGGCGCGCAGGCCGGTGCGTTCGAGGTGATAGACCATCGAGGTCCAGCGGAAGGTGTGCGGGCGCACAAGGACGCGCAGCAGCGCCGAGACCACCGCCCCGATGAAGGAGAAGAAGGAGAGCGAGTCCTTGCCGGTCTCCACCACCACCTTGCCGACGAGTGCGATGGAGCCCACCAGCGCGTTCGGGTGCGGCCTGACCGGGGGCACCTCGTGGCAGCCATTGGCGATTTCCTTGAGCAGCGGGTGGAAACGCCGCTCCAGCCCCACGAGCTGCGCGCGCACCCCCGCCTCGTCCAGCGCGCGGATCAGCCGGTCGAGCATGACCGCGCCGACCGTATCGAGCCGGCGCACGCCGGAAAAATCGAGCCGCGCCGTCTCGGCCCCGCCGGCGCGCAGCTCCTCCAGCGCCGCATCGACGGCGCCTTCCAGCGCACGGCCTTGCGCCGCGATCCACCGGCCATTGCCGACGATCACCAGCTCGCGCCCATTGCGCGCCGTGGCGAGCAGCGGTGCCTCAGCGGCTCCCAAGATCAGCGGCTCCCTTTCGGTTTCGAGACCGTTTGCCGGCTGCCGGGGGTCCGGCAGCGCAAGGCAAGACGCCAAGAGACGACCAGAGCACGATCCGACCAGATCAATCTGATCGGTGAATCGCCCTCTGACTGCGTGATAGAGAATGCGTGATCCGATCAGCCCGCGCGGCGGGCGGATCGGCGCATGCTCTAAAGACGCAATTTACGCTTTTGCTTCATAGCCGTGCGGCTCACCCTCTGTCGAGCGGATGCACATCCGTAATGGTAACGGAATGATGCCATAACGTTCTAGTTGGAAAGCTGTGCTTTCCCTGTGACGCATCGACAGTCACGGGCAATATACGCGTGCCAGAATGATGCTGCATGCGCGGCGGACACGCCGCGTCCGTCCCGCTTTTTCGCGCCCGCCCGCCTCGCAGGGCGATTGCGATTCGTCCTGTTATGTTCAGGTGCCGCTGACATGCCCACGATCACTTTCGCCGTCGACCGCTTCCCGATACGCGGGAGCTTTACCATCGCACGCGGCTCGAAGACCGAGGCGGTGGTGGTCACGGCCGAGATAAAGCTGGGCAAGGCCGTCGGGCGTGGCGAATGCGTGCCCTATGCGCGCTATGGCGAGAGCGTGGAGAACGTCGTCGCCGCCTTGGAAAGCGCCCGCCGCGCCCTCCAATCCGGCGCCGACCGGCGCGCGCTGCAATACATCCTGCCGCCCGGCGCGGCCCGCAATGCGCTCGACTGCGCGCTGTGGGACCTCGAAGCCAAGCAGGTCGGCCAGCGGGTGCATGAACTGGCCGGCCTTCCCGCCCCCGGCCCGGTCGTCACCGCCTACACGATCAGCCTCGGCACGCCCGAGGCGATGGCGCGGGCCGCCGCCGCGAGCGGCCACGCGC
>JAEZMI010000151.1 GCA_023414975.1 Pseudomonadota bacterium
TCGCGCACCGCTTCCAGCCGCTCGCGGTCGCGCAGGAGAATGGCATCGTCCGGGGCGAGGAGGTCGATGAGCGCGTCGGTGAGGGCGGCGGCGGGCGATTCCGTGGCGCGGCGGTAGAAGACCCAGCTCGCCTCGCGGTATCTTTCCACCAGCCCGGCTTCCGCCAAAAGCTTGAGATGACGCGAGATTCTGGGCTGCGACTGGCCGAGAATCTCGGTAAGCTCGGAAACCGTCAGTTCCCCTTCGCCGATCAGCGCCAACAGGCGCAGGCGCGTGTCCTCGCCGGCGGCCTTGAGGCCGTCGAGCAGCAGCGGGAAGGACAGAGGCAGGGGTGGCACGGGGCCTCGCAGGGCTTTCAAAAAGATATAAAGATATGTTTATGTCTTATTCGAGCGTGGCGCAAGAGGGTGGACGATCAGTGCAGTGAGGTGGACGATCAGGCCGATGTGTGTCGCTTGCCGCGACAACGTCCCGCCCCGGCCCGCGCGCCCGGCTCCCCCACCTGCCGCGCGCCGCGGCAAGCGAGGAAGATGTCCATGAGCCCGCCGCAAAAGACACAGACCGAGGCCACACCCTCGCCCGGCGACACGGGCGGCGTCTCGGGTGGCGCCTGGCCGGCTTCCGCAGCGGAAGGCTCCTGCCTGCGCGGCTTCGGCGCCCGGCCTGGCGAGGTGGAGGTCGATCTTCCGGCCGCGGCGGATGCCGGGGTGCACTTCATCGGCCGCATTCGTACCCCCTGGACGCGCCGCGCCGACTGCCCGCGCAACGGCCGCGAGTCGGACGCGGCGTGCCGGGTGGAGATCGATGCGCCCTTCCGACCGGCGCTGGAAGGGCTGGCGGGCACCACGCATCTGTGGCTGCTCTACTGGATGGACCGCGCGCCGCGAAACCTCGTCGTGCAGGTGCCGCGCACCTATGGCCTCGGGCGCGGCACCTTCGCGCTGCGCAGCCCGGCGCGGCCGAACCCGATCGCCATGAGCGCGGTACGCCTGCTCGCTCTCCACCCGGACGGCCTGAGCGTGGCGGGGCTCGACTGCCTCGACGGCACGCCGCTGCTCGACATCAAGCCCTATTTCGCCTCGACCGACTGCCATCCCGACGCCGTCGTGGGCTGGCACGAGGAATATGCACGGGCGCGGGAACATAAGACGGGGGATGGGGCTTGATGGCACGGCCGGCTGCGAGTCCCCCGGAAGCCTTGCCGGAAACCTCGCCGCAAGCCTCGGAACAGCAACCCGCCGCTAACCAATGTGTGACAAGAATGCATCGGTCATGCGCGGCGCGCAGGGCTGACCGGCCAAGTCCGGTTCGTGGCCAAGTCTGGTCTTGAACCTGCCTTGATCGTGCGTCATGTCCTGTCACACACACGTCGCGTGCTGTAACCACGCACCCGTCCCGGCATGTCACTTAAGGCTTGATTGATGGTCGTTCGCCTAGGTTTCGTTCCCGCTGTCGCGCTCGCCGTGCTTGCGTCGGCCGGCACCGCCGGCGCGCAGTCCTATCCTGCCGCGCAGGCCCCCTCGCCTTACGAGGCGGCGACCTCGCCGACGGAGGCCGAGATTCCGGCGGCGTATAACCCCTATGGCAGCCCCGCTCCGGCGGCCGGCGCGCCGCAGGCGCTGAATACCCCGCCGGGCGTGCGCGACCCCTATGCGGCGCAGCCGGGACAGCCGGTCGCGGTGGCCCCGGCGCAGGCCGGCAACGTGCCGCCGGGCGTCGCCCCCATCGCCAACGCCCCCTATGCCGATCCCTCGCGCCAGCCGGCCGGCTACCCGGCGGGTGCCTATTCCGGCCAGCCGCCGGCAGGCATGAGCGCGCCCTACGGCACGGCCGCCAACACCTATGGCCAGCCGCCGGCCTATGGCAGCACGCCGGGCACGCAGGCGGCCCCGACCACGGGCGGCTCGCTCCAGGTTTATGCCCCGCCCGGCGCCGTCGGCGGCGCGGCGCACCAGAACCTGAACAACAATTACGGCACCAACGGCTCCAGCGTCGCCATGCTGCCGCCGGAAGACCAGCCCGAGGAAGGCCCGGCCCGGCCCCTGCCGGACAATCTGCGCCGGCAGGTGGTGGACTACGTGACCAAGGAAGCGCCGGGCACGCTGGTGATCGACACGCCCAACACCTACCTCTACTACGTCCTGCCGGGCGGCAAGGCGGTGCGCTACGGCATCGGCGTCGGCCGCGACGGCTTCACCTGGTCGGGCACCGAGAAGATCAGCCGCAAGGCGGAATGGGCCGACTGGCGCCCACCGGCGGAGATGATCGAGCGCCAGCCCTACCTGCCGCGCTTCATGGCCGGCGGTCCGGGCAACCCGCTCGGCGCGCGCACCATGTATCTCGGCAGCACCATCTACCGTATCCACGGCACGAACCAGCCCTCGACCATTGGCCAGTTCATGTCCTCGGGCTGCATCCGCATGCTGAACGAGGATGTGGAAGACCTCTACGAGAAGGTGAAGGTCGGCACCAAGGTCGTGGTTCTGCCCGGCAACACGCCGACGGCCGAAGCCCCCGTCCAGCCGCAGCCGATCCCGGTCAGCACGGCGGCGAACGTCCAGCCCGGCGTGGTGCGCTGAGGCACTACGGCGGACGCGAGGCGCGCCTGCCGGACATCCGGACGACCCTGAATTCCAGCGAGAGCGCGATCCCCCGATCGCGCTCTCGTTTTTTGATGGAGCCTCATGGATCGATCCCGCCGATGGCGGCGGATCGGCGCGTGGCTCAGCCCGGCTTACCGCCCCAAGGAGGGCGGATCGGCGCGTGGCTCAGCCCGGCTTGCCTGGATATCCTTTGACGCCGATGCCCCGCGCTAGGGCATCCACAGACGCTGGGCGGGCACGCGGGCGGCGATCTCCGCGCCCGCCGCCAGATCCCCCGCCCGCTCGACCCAGGCGACGAGACCGCGCAGGCCCTTCGCCGCCGCCACGAAGGCGAGGGCGAGATCGGCAGCCGCCCCGTCCGACAGCCCCAACGCCGACGCCACCGCCTGCCCGGCATCGCGGCAGGGCGCGTTCGCGCCTTCCACCACCAGCGCGGCGCCGCCGGGAAAATGCAGCCGCGTGCCGACGGGAAGCCGCGTCAGCCCGGCAAGGCCTTCCACCACGAGGTTGGCGCCGAGCCATTCCGGCCGGACCTCGGCGACGCCGAGCCGGCGGGCGACCGTTTCCAGCTCGTCCATCGCCACCAGCGTGACCTGCCGCGTGTTGCGGATCACGGCGCCGCGCGGGTACCACGGCACGCGG
>JAEZMI010000342.1 GCA_023414975.1 Pseudomonadota bacterium
GCCTCATCCCCGGCAAAGGCGATGACATCCGTCACCTTGGGCTTGCCCTCGGTCAGCGTGCCGGTCTTGTCCAGCGCGACCGCGTTCACGAGGCGCAGCCGCTCGAGCACCGCGCCGCCCTTGATGAGCAGCCCGCGCCGGGCGCCCGCGGCAAGGCCGGCGGCGATGGCGGCGGGCGTCGAGATGACCAGCGCGCAGGGGCAGCCGATGAGCAGGATGGCAAGGCCCTTATAGATCCATTCATCCCACGCCGCGCCGGCGAGAAGCGGCGGCAGCACCGCCACCAGCGCGGCGAGCAGCACCACGAAGGGCGTGTACCAGCGGGCGAAACGGTCGATGAAGCGTTCGGTGGGCGCCTTGCTCTCCTGCGCCTCCTCCACCAGCCGGACCACGCGGGCAATGGTGTTGTCGGAAGGCTCCGTGGTCGCACGGATGGTCAGCGCCGCCTCGCCATTCACCGTGCCGGCGAACACCGGATCGCCTGCCACCTTCGAAACCGGCACGCTCTCGCCCGTCACCGGCGCTTCGTTCACTGAACCGGCGCCTTCCGTCACCACGCCATCGGCCGGCATACGCTCGCCCGGCCGCACCAGGATGAGCGCGCCGATGGAGAGGCTGTCGGCCGGCACCTCGCGGGTCGTGCCGTTCTCGACGAGCCGCGCGGTCTTCGGCACGAGCGCGGTCAGCGCACGGATGCTGGCACGGGCGCGGCCGGCGGCAACGCCCTCCAGCAACTCGCCGATGAGGAACAGCACCACAACGGCGGCGGCCTCCTCGCTGGCACCGATGATCACAGCCCCGATGGCGGCAATGGTCATCAGCATCTCGATGGAGAAGGGCGTGCCCGCCAGCGCCGCCATCACCGCCCGCCGGGCAATGGGCACGAGGCCGATGGCCAAGGCGGCGATGAAGAACAGATGCTGATAAGCGGGGACCAGATGGCCGAACCCATAGGCGAGGCCGAGCGCGAGGGCGCAGGCAAGGGTCAACCGCGCCTTCCCGGTCCGCCACCAGGGCCGGTCGCCCGGCAGATGGTTATGGGCGTGGCCGGAGGTTTCGGCCGCCGGCGCGGTGTGGGCAGGGCTGTGCGCCTGGACGCGGTCCGCATGATCGTCGTGAGGGTGCTCGTGACGATGGTCGTGATGATGGTCGTGATCGCCATGCGCGTGATCATGATGGTGACCGGCGCAACCGGGCCCATGCGCATGGTGATTTGCGTGGTCCTTTGAGTGGCCATGCGCCGTAGCGGAGACCGCCGGCGTCGCGACGGCCAGAGGCGCGATGCCGTAGCCGAGACCCGCGACACGCTTTTCCAGCACGGCAAGGTCGGCCCCGGCATGCTCCACGGTCAGCGTGCCGGCCGTCACAGAGACGGAAACCTCCGCCACCTCCGGCAGGCGCCGCACCGCCGTCTCGATCTTGGCCGCGCAGGACGCGCAGTCCATGCCCTCGATCCGGTAGCGGTTTTTCAGCGCGGCCATGACATCACCTCTCGCCCTTGTGCTGCGATGGTGGGCACACTAGTTCCTCTAGCGACTAGAGGAGCAAGCGGGAAATGAACGCGCGTGACGAGGGCTCATTCGCCATCGGCGAGGCGGCGCGGGCGAGCGGCGTCAAGGTGCCGACCATCCGCTACTACGAGTCCATCGGGCTTCTGCCGCGCCCGCCGCGGACCGAGGGCGGACGGCGGGCTTATGATGGGTCGGATCTCCGGCGCCTGGCCTTCATCCGCCATTCGCGCGAACTGGGCTTCGAGATTGACGCGATCCGCGCCCTGCTCCAGTTGCAGGACGCACCGGAACAGCCCTGCGCCGCCGCCGACGCCATTGCCCGCCACCGGCTGGAGGAGGTGGAGCGGCGTATCGCCAGCCTCACCGCGCTGAAGGCGGAGCTGGAGCGCATGATCGAGGGTTGCGCCCATGGCCGGGTGGACCAATGCCGGGTGATCGAAACGCTGGCCGATCACGGCCACTGCGCGCACGATCATCACCTCAATGAGACGGCGGTGCCCGCGCCGTGAGGAGCGCGGCATACTGCGGGCACGAATCGCCCGCCGCCCGCGCGCCGGGCCAGCACGGATGACGGGAATGAGCGCGTCGATCACACAGGCCGGCACCAGCCCCGAGGGCGAGGCCATCGAGGAAGTGACGCTGCATGGACCGGACGGCACGCGGGCGCGGGTGCTCAGCTGGGGCGCCACGCTGCGCGACCTCGAAATCCCGCTGATCGACGGCCGTCTGCGGCGGGTGGTGCTCGGCTTCGCCGACGCGGCCGACTATATCGCCAACCCGCCCTATCTCGGCGCCACCTGCGGGCGCGTCGCCAACCGGATCCGCGACGGGCGCTTCACCCTCGACGGCACGACCTATGATGTCGGGCGCAACGAGGCCGGACGCACGCATCTTCATGGCGGCGCGCGCGGCTTTTCGCACCGGAACTGGCGGATCGAGGAGGCCGGCCCCGACGCGGTCACGCTGATCCGCCGCTCGCCCGATGGCGAGGAAGGCTATCCCGGCACGCTGGACGTGCGGTGCCGCTACCAGCTCGACGGGCCGGCGAGCCTCGCCATCACGATGACCGCGACCACCGACGCACCGACCGCCGTAAGTCTCGCCCACCACTCGTATTTTACGCTCGACCCCGCCGGCTCGGCGCGCGACCTGGAGGTCGAAATCGCCGCCCGGCATTACACGCCGGTGGATGGCGAGCTGATCCCGACCGGCGAGATCGCGCCCGTGGCGGGTACGCCCTTCGACTTCACCATGCCGCAGCGTCTCGACGCGCGCGGCACCCTCTACGACATCAATTACAGCCTCGACGGAACCCCTTCGGAGGCGCCGCGCTTTGCGGCGCGCGCGGCGAGCGCCCGCTCGGGGTTGCAGCTTGAGGTGTTCACCGACGCGCCGGGCCTGCAGCTTTATGACGGTTTCCACCTGAAGCCGACGCGCCACGGGCTGGGCGGTCATCGCCACGGGGCCCATGCGGGGCTTTGCTTCGAGGCGCAGAACTTCCCCGATGCGGTGAACCAGCCCGGCTTCCCCTCGCCCCGGCTGGAGCCGGGGGAGACCTATCGCCAGCACACGATCTACCGTTTCGGGGGGCGGAGCCTGGGGCGGGGGTAGATCAACTCAGGTTAAGCCTTTGTTTTTAATTATTTATTCTCCCCGGCGCGCAGGGCTCAGGCGGTGAGTTCGACGGCCGGCGGCGGCCCCATGACGAAGCTGCCGCGCGCCTCGCGCACCGCGGTGGCGATGAAGTCCTCGACCTCGCGGATGCGCCGGAGTTCGTGGATGTCGGCATGGGTGACGAGCCAGTACGAGCGCCGAAAACTCAATTCCGGCAATAGCCTGACGAGTTCGGGATGGGCCCGCGCGGCATAGTCGTGCAGGATACCGACGCCCGCTCCCGCCCGCACCGCCTCCATCTGCCCGACCACGCTGGCGCATTCCAGCCGGCGCGCCTCGATCTCGCGAAACGCCTCGAAATAGTCGAGCGCGGGCGAGTAGACGAGGTCCGGCACATAGGTCACGAGCAGGCGGCCGGTGAGTGCAGTGAGGTGGACGATCGGGCCAGTGCGATCAAGATAGTTGCGCGCGGCATAAATACCGAGGCTGTAGTCGGTGAGCTTGCGCGCGACGAGCCGCCCCTCGGTCGGGCGCTGCAGGGTGACGGCGACATCCACCTCCCGTTTGGGCAGGGAGAAGCTGCGCGGCAGGGGGGCGAGCTGGATGGCGAGGCCGGGGTGCTCGTCCGCCAGCTTGCCCAGGCGCGGGGCGAGGAAATAGGTGCCGAACCCGTCCGGCGCGCCGATGCGCACCGTGCCGGCGAGCGCGAGGTCGACATTGCCCAGCGCCGCCTGCGCCTGCAGCATCTCGGTCTCGATCCGCTCGGCATGGGCGAGCAGCCGCTCGCCGGCGGGGGTGAGCGCGCTCCCGGTGGTGCGCCGCTCGATCAGCTTGGAGCCGAGGCTCCCCTCCAGCGCGCCGAGGCGCCGCCCCACGGTCGCGTGGTCGAGCCCGAGCTGGCGGGCGGCGGCCAGCATCTGCCCGGCGCGCGCCACGGCGAGGAATATGCGCAGGTGATCCCAATCCAATCCCGCCCCCTTAACCCTCTATAGCCCATGGCCGCACAACGGATGATGAAACATCGTCGTTGAAGTGCGCCCGTTCCACAAGCACAACCGATGCGAAGGGTTCTGTCCATCCATCCAGAAGGGGAAACACCATGGCGGTGATCGGCCATTACATCGGTGGCAAGGTCGTGAACACGGCGGGGCGCACCGCTCCGGTCTTCGATCCCTCCACCGGCGCGCAGTCCGGCGAGGTGCTGCTGGCCACCACCGCCACGGTGGGCGAGGCGGTGGCGAACGCCGCCGCGGCCTTCCCGGCCTGGGCCGACACGCCGCCGCTGACCCGCGCGCGCATCATGTTCAAGTTCAAGGCGCTGCTGGAGCGCGACATCGACGCGCTGGCCGCCGCCATCACCAAGGAGCATGGCAAGACCTTCGAGGACGCCAAGGGCGAGGTCACGCGCGGCATCGAGGTGGTCGAGTTCGCCTGCGGCATCCCGCATCTGATGCGCGGCGACTTCACCGAGCAGGTGGCGCGCGGCGTCGACGTGTTCTCGGCCCGCCACCCGCTGGGCGTCGTCGCCGGCATCACCCCATTCAACTTCCCGGCCATGGTGCCGATGTGGATGTTCCCGGTGGCGCTGGCCTGCGGCAACGCCTTCGTGCTGAAGCCCTCCGAGAAGGACCCGTCCGCCTCGCTGATGCTGGCCGCGCTGCTGTCGGAAGCCGGCCTGCCGGCGGGCGTGTTCAACGTGGTTCAGGGCGACAAGGAAGCGGTCGATGCGCTGCTCACCCACCCCGACATCGCCGCGGTGAGCTTCGTCGGCTCCACCGCCATCGGCGAATATGTCTACAAGACCGCCTGCGCGGCGGGTAAGCGGGCGCAGGCGCTGTGCGGCGCCAAGAACCACCTCGTGGTGATGCCCGACGCCGATCTCGACAAGACGGTCGACGCGCTGATGGGCGCCGGCTACGGCTCGGCGGGCGAGCGCTGCATGGCGGTCTCGGTCGCCGTGGCGGTGGGCGGCGTCGGCGACGCGCTGCTGGAGAAGCTGGTGCCGAAGGTCCGCGCGCTTAAAGTGGGCGCCGGCCTCGACCCGGACAGCGAGATGGGCCCGCTCGTCACCAAGGAGCACCTCGCCAAGGTGCGCGGCTATATCGACGACGGCGTCGCCGCCGGCGCCAAGCTCGTGGTGGACGGCCGCGACCTCAAGCTTCAGGGCTATGAGAACGGCTATTTCCTCGGCGGCACGCTGTTCGACGAAGTGACGCCGGACATGAAGATCTACAAGGAAGAGATCTTCGGCCCGGTGCTCTCGGTGGTGCGCGTCGACCGCTATGACGAGGCGCTGAAGCTGGTCAACGACCACGAATACGGCAATGGCGCCGCCATCTTCACCCGCGACGGCGACGCCGCCCGCGCCTTCGACCGCGACGCCAAGGCCGGCATGATCGGCATCAACGTGCCGATCCCGGTGCCGGTGGCGTTCCACTCCTTCGGCGGCTGGAAGCGCTCGATCTTCGGCGACCGCAACGTCTACGGCATGGAGGGCGTGGGCTTCTACACCAAGATGAAGACCACCACCGCCCGCTGGCCGACCGGCATCCGCGAGGGCGCCCAGTTCGTGATGCCGACGACGGGCTGAGGGGGCTCTCCCTCTCCCACCCGCACGGCGTCATCACCGGGCCTGGCCCGGGGATCCATGACTTCTGAACGTCAGCGCCAAAGACATGGATGGCCGGGCCAAGCCCGGCCA
>JAEZMI010000400.1 GCA_023414975.1 Pseudomonadota bacterium
GTACTGGCCGTCGGGCTTCTGGTGCCGCTTGCCGGCTTCGACAATCTCGTCTCCGCCGCCAGCGCCCAGCTTTTCGGTGTCCCCACGGGGTTGCTGATCTCCGGCTCCGGCGCCGCGCTGGTGATCGCCTATGTCATCCGCTTCCTCGTCATTCCCGTGGGCGGGCTGGAGGCGGGGTTCGGCAAGATCGCGCCGAGCCTCGACATGGCGGCGCGCAGCCTCGGGGAGACGCCCAGCGGCGTGACGCGGCGCATCCACCTGCCGCTGCTGCGGCCGGCGCTGGGAACGGCGGCGTTGCTCGTCTTCGTCGACTGCATGAAGGAACTGCCGGCGACGCTGATGCTGCGCCCGCTGAACTTCGAGACGCTGGCGAGCCATGTCTATGCCGAGGCGGCGCGCGGCAGCTATGAGGACGGCGCTATCGCGGCCCTGCTGATCGTGCTCGTCGGTCTCCTGCCGGTCATCCTCCTCGCGCGCCTCAGTCGCCCGGTGCAGAACCGCGGCTGAACCGCACGCCGGGCGAGTCTCATGCCGGCGTGAAGCCTTCTGCCGCGTGAAGCCTCATGCCGAGAGCTGGGGCAGGTCTTTGTAGAGGTCGAGGCATTCCGGGTTGGCGAGGGCCTCGGTGTTCTTCACCGGGCGTCCATGCACCACCTCGCGCACCGCAAGCTCGGTGATCTTGCCGGAGCGCGTGCGGGGAATGTCCGCCACCGCGATGATCTTCGCGGGCACGTGGCGCGGGCTGGCGCCGGTGCGAATCTGCGTGCGGATGCGTTTCTCAAGTGTTTCGTCCAGCGTCACGCCCGGCTTCAGCCGGACGAACAGCACCACCCGAACGTCGTTGTCCCACTCCTGGCCGATGGCGATGGCCTCGACGATCTCCGGCACCTGCTCCGCCTGGGCATAGATCTCCGCCGTGCCGATGCGCACGCCCTGCGGGTTCAGGGTGGCGTCGGAGCGGCCATGGATGATCAGTCCGCCATGCACGGTCCATTCCGCGAAGTCACCATGGCACCAGATGTTGGGGAAGCGGTCGAAATAGGCGGCGTGATACTTCGCGCCTTCTGGATCGTTCCAGAACATCACGGGCATGGACGGGAAGGGGCGGGTGCAGACCAGCTCGCCCCGCTCGCCGGTGACGGGCCGGCCTTCATCCGACCAGACCTCGACCGCCATGCCGAGCCCGGCGCACTGGATTTCGCCGCGATAGACCGGGGCGGTCGGGTCGCCCAGCACGAAGCAGGAGACGATGTCGGTGCCGCCGGAGATGGAGGCGAGGTGCAGGTCCGGTTTGATCGCCTCGTAGACATAGGCGAAGTCCGCCGGCGCCAGCGGCGAGCCGGTGGAGGTGAGCGTCTTCAGCGCCGACAGGTCATGCGTCTCGACCGGCCGCAGCCCCTCCTTGCGCAGCGAATCGATGTATTTCGCCGAGGTGCCAAACAGCGCGAAACGCTCCTCCGCCGCGTAATCGAACAGCACGGAAGGGCCGGGCGCGAAGGGCGACCCGTCGAACAGGCAGAGCGTGAGCCCGCTTGCGAGGCCCGTCACCAGCCAGTTCCACATCATCCAGCCGCAGGTGGTGAAATAGAACAGCCGCTCACCCGGATTGAGGTCGCAATGCAGCCGGTGCTCCTTGATGTGCTGGAGCAGCGTGCCGCCGGCGCCGTGCACGATGCATTTCGGCACGCCGGTCGTGCCGGAGGAGAACAGGATGAACAGCGGATGGTTGAAGGGCAGCCGTTCGAAGCGCAGCGGCGCCGGCGCGTAGGGCGCGATGAAGGCATCGAGGCTCACGCCGTTCGGCAGGCTGGCCGCCACCGCGTCAGCTTCGCCGAGATAGGGCACGATCACAGTCTTCACCGCCGTCGGCAAATGCGGGACCACGGCCTTCAGCTTGTCGCCGATGGCCACGCGCTTGCCCGCATACCAATAGCCGTCGCAGGCGACATAGACCTTCGGTTCGATCTGGCCGAACCGGTCGAGAATGCCGCGCTCGCCGAAGTCCGGCGAACAGGAGGAGAAGATGGCGCCGAGCGAGGCGGCCGCCAGCATCACGGCGATGGTCTCGGGCAGGTTCGGTAGCGTCGCCGCGACGCGGTCGCCGACGCCGACGCCCGCCGCCTTCAGGGCCTGCTGCGCGCGCGAGACGAGATCGGTGAGTTCGCCGAAGGTGACGTGGCGCTGGACCTTGTCCTCGCCGCGGAAAACGAGGGCGAGGCTCGCCGGGTCGCGCGGGCGCAGCAGGTTCTCGGCATAGTTGAGCCGCGCCTGCGGAAAGAAGCGGGCGCCCGGCATGCTGTCGCCGTCTTCCAGCGCCTGCGCGCCCCGCTCGCCGATGACGTCGCCGAGATCCCACACCTGTTCCCAGAAGAGGTCCGGCCGCAGGATCGACCAGGCGTGAAGGTCCTTGTAATTCTTCAGGTCCGTGCCGTGCCGGGCATTGGTGGCGCGGATGAAGGCGGTGATGGCAGCGCGGTCTACCCGCTCCTGGCTGGGGATCCAGAGGGCTTCCTCACTCGCAACGGCCATCGTTTGGTCTCCTCCGCTTGGCGCCCGCCCATCTTCGCAGAGGCGGTATGATGGAATTCATAGCCCCGGCTTCGCCATATGTCAGGCCATCAAACAGACACAGAAGCGCAACATGGTGCGGCCAAATCAAAGACCATGCTCCCTCGGGTCGCCGCGAGGCTTGCGCCGGTCGCCGCGGCTGCGCTAGTCCGCTTTAAGGCGGCAATTTCGATATCTGATGAAAAGACTGGTTCCCATCCTCCTGCTGCCGGTGGCGCTCGTCCTGCTCGGGGCGGCGCTGGCGCCGAAACTCGCTTCGGAGGAGCGGCTGCGCGCCGAGACGGCGGCGTTGCTTCAGCACGCTGCCGGGCAGTCCCCGCGCATCGAGGGGCCGGTCAGTTTCTCGGTCTTTCCCTGGCCCGCGCTGGAGGTCAGCGATCTGAGCTTCGGCGATGGAGAGGCCAGCCTCACCGTGCCGCATGCCCGCGTGGTGCTGGACCTTCTGCCGCTTCTGACTGGCCAGGCGAGGGCCGACCACATCGAACTCGACGGGCCCGAACTGGTGATCGCCGGTTCCATCGACATCGACCCGTTCTCATCCGGCGTGTTGCGCCTCGCCTCGGCGAAGTTCAACGCCGACCTCATCGTCTCCAATGGCCGCTTCGTGATGATGCATGACGGCGTCCGCGAGGTGGTGATTCCGGCGGCGGATCTGAAGATCGGCTGGCGCGGCGGGCGCGACGCGGCGGTGGAGGGGTGGGTGGTCTGGCGGGGCGAGCCGATCGACGTCGATCTCGCGGCCTCGGGCCTCGGCGTGCTGCTGACCGGTGGCGCGGGGCCGCTGAAGGTGAAGCTTTCGGGCGCGCCCTTCGACATGGCGTTCAACGGCACGGCCAAGCTTGCGGGCGGTCCGGTGGCCGACGGCACGCTCACCCTGGCGTCCCGACAGTTGCGGCAGACGCTGGCCTGGTTCGGCGTTGAAGCGCCAACCGAGCAGGGTTTCGGCAGCTTCTCGCTGCAGGCGGAGTCCACGCTCTCCGGGCAGGGGGCGACCCTCTCCGGCGCGCGGCTCGAACTCGACGGTAATGTGAGCGAAGGCGGCTTCAATCTCCGGCTCGACGGCGCGCGCCCGGTGGTCCAGGGCTCGCTGGCGGCGGATCGGCTCGATCTGAGCCCGTATGGCGAATTGTCGATTTCCGATGCCGCCGGCGATAGCTGGAGCTCGGACCCGATCAGTCTCTCGCGTCTGGCGCAGATCGATGTCGATCTGCGCCTCTCCGCGTCTGAGGTCCGTGTCGGCACGGGGCGCCTTGAACGGATGGCCGCCAGCGCGACGCTGAAATCCGGCCGTCTGCTGCTCGCTATCGGCGAAGCGGAGGCCTGGAACGGCGTGTTCCGCGCGGCCCTGCATGTCTCACCCTCGCCGAAGGGCGCCGAAGCGCGCGTTGAGCTTGCCGCCGATGACGTGGCTCTTGCCGGCGCGATGGCTGACCTGTTTCATTT
>JAEZMI010000003.1 GCA_023414975.1 Pseudomonadota bacterium
GGATGGCACGCAAACTGTCCGTCAAGAGCGTGCTGGCCCATGCCGCCGATCGGCGCTGGCGCGACGTTCTGGCTGACACGAGCGATGTCGAGGCGCTCGCCGACCGGCCGGGGCTGATACCCGTGCGTATCGAGGCCGCGCTGGAGGTGGGCGATGAGCCGGAACTCGCCCGGACCCTCGATGTGGCCGCGAATCTGACGCTGCGCCCGGAAGTCCGCTATGCCGCCATCCGTCCTCTGCTGAAGTTCAGCCGCCCGGCCGATGCCTGGCGCGTACTGACTACACAAGACAGCGTGACATCCCATCACCGCTACGGCCAACAGGCACGCAAGGTGCTGGCTTATGCCCGCCACGACGGGGCCCTGGCGGAGACGATCCGCGATGCGCTCCGCCAGCTGGAGGGGCCGCGCGTCGCGCCGCGTTCCTCAAGCTTCGCCTTCCAGCCCACGCCCGGCCTTGCTGACCGCGCGCTCGGGCGCGTCGTGGTCATTGGCTCGAGCGTGGTCGACCCCAAGCATGTCAAAGGCCTGAGCATCGCGCGGAACCGCTTCCGGCGGCGTCTCGACGAGCCGCACGAGCCGGCGGTCCAGGAGTACCACGACGTCTTCGTGGACCCGACCGGCCAGATTTGGACCGAGGATGGCTCCGTCGTCGTGACAACAGGGCGCCCCATGCTGCGCGCCGACCGCTCGGCCTGCCCAACTTACGACGTGGCGCTTCCGGCCCTGCGCGGCACGCGCGGAATCTATCACTGGCTGGTCGATATCCTCCCCCACCTTTCCCTTCTTACGTCCGAGCAGAACATACCCGTGCTGATCGGCGCGCATGGCCCGCAATTCGAGCGTGACAGCCTGGAATTTGCGGGTCTGCCCCGCGCGTCCGTCATCCCGATCTCCGGCACCGTGTTCGTGCGCCGCCTCGTGGTTCCGACGGTCGGTCTGGCCGGGCTGCGGCACTGGCGGCTCACCGGCGGCCTGTTCGAGCGGATGGCGGCCCGGGCCGGCGAAATGGCCGCCGCGTCGGGCTTCGCCTGTCACGAGCGGGTCTATATTTCACGCCGCGACAGCAGCCGTCGGCCGCTGGTCAACGAGGCGGAAGTGGAGGCGATGCTGCAGCGGCGGGGCTATGGCGTCGTGCTCATGTCGCAAATGCCGCTCTGGCAGCAGATCGCGCTGGCCGCGCGTGCGCGCACCATCGTTGCCCCGCACGGTGCGGGCCTGTCGCATCTGATGTTCGGCCGCGAGGGGATGCGGGTAATCGAGCTGCTTCCCATCATGGACGGCAGCTACGCGCTCCGGTTCAACTATGCGCGGCTCGCACTCGCGCTCGGCTACGACTATCGCGCCTGGCTCGAGCCGCAGCTCCCGCGTACCGACCGCTGGAGCCTGTGCGTCGACGAACTTCCCGAGAAGCTGTTTTGAGCCTGCGCTGCGCGGCTCTCGTGGCCCTGGTTCTCGGCGCCGCACTGCCGGCGCGCGCCGAGCCCGTGGATATGCGCGACTACATGATCCAGGATGTCTGCCTCGATGCCGCAGGCGCGATCATGCCAGGCGTCGCGCCGGGCGATCCGCGGTGCACGCGGCACCGGGATATTCGCGAGGGAGAGCGTGTTCCCTATCATCTCGCTCCCGTCGGTGTGCCCGTGAGGTGCGACGCGCGCCAGACCTTTCGCGACAACCTGCCCTTCACCCGCAACAACCGCGAGCGGATCGTCGGCCTGGTGACCATCGACCGGCGCCCGTGCGCGACCAGCGATCCCTGGGTGACGGCCTATCTGTCCGTGCGCTGGTTCGACGAACGCTACGCCTTCATCATGGGGATGTGGACGCGCGGGGCGGATGGTGGCCGTTTCGGCGGCGGGGTGACGCCGGTCTGCGACGCCGACCCCGGTTCCTCGACGCGCTACTACCGTAACTGGGTGCTGGCGGATTACCGGAACCTCGCCAATGGCGCGGTGGGCTTCGGGGTTTTCGAGAAGCGCGGCCAGCTTCTCGACCTGTCGCGTCCCGGCGCCGCCTGCCCGGCGGAATATCCCAACCGCATCCTGGCCCTGTGGACCCGCGGTGATTTCACCTTCTCCAACGGCCAGAGGCTGAACGCCATCATCTCCCACCCCTATTCGCAGGCCGACAACTCCGGCCTGTCGCCGGGGCGCAGCGGCCAGATGGAGCGCACGTACTGGACTCGGGAATTCGGGCAGACCCGCTGGGAGAACTGGAAGCGCGAGGACTGGGTGAACAAGAAGCTCGGCAAGGCCGCCCCGCAGCTGGCGGAAGAGTATTTTCGCCCCGAACAGTGCTCGCCGCCTTATGAACTCAAGGGCGAGGTGACGCCGGGTCTCGTCCTTGGGCCGATTGAGCGGAAGGGCGACGTCTATACGCAACTGGCGACCGACAAGGCGACGGGCGAGAGCCACCTCTGGTATCTCGCGGGCTGCCAGGAGACGACCGTCATTATTCCGCCCGCCGATCCGGCCGGCGATCCCTACCCCACGCTCAAGGCGGCCGGAGAACGCTTCCTCGATTTCTGGAAGTAGGCGGCACCGTCCTATCGCCGCGAGAACCAGCACGCCGCCGCCGCGTCTCCACCGGCCATTCCACAGTCCGCACCACCCCATTCACACAATTGCAATTAATTCGCAATTGCGTTCGTGGTGCAAATTTGTACACTCCTGTTGCAACTCATTCGCAGGAGCAGGTTCATGGATGTCGGAAGCGGTGGTGCGCGGGGGAGGGGGGTGATGCGCCGGGGCGTGCTGGGGGTGATCGCGGCTTGTTGGGTTGCCGCGGGAGTTCTGGCGGGGCTTGCGGTAGGGACCGGCGCCGCGGCGGCGCAGGCCCAGACGGCGCCCGGCGCGACGTTCAAGGTGGTGACGACCTTCACCATCATCGCCGACATGGCGCGCAATGTGGCGGGCGATGCGGCGGTGGTGGAATCCATCACCAAGCCGGGCGCGGAAATCCACAATTACGCACCCACTCCGGGCGACCTGCAGCGCGCCCAGGGCGCGCAGCTCATCCTCTGGAACGGGCTCAATCTCGAACTGTGGTTCCAGCGCTTTTTCCAGAACCTCAAGGGCGTGCCGAGCGTCGTCGTTTCCGACCGGATCGAGCCCATGAGCATCAGCGAGGGCCCCTATAGCGGCAAGCCGAACCCGCATGCGTGGATGTCACCGCAGAACGCGGCTGTTTATGTCGACAACATCCGCGACGCGCTGGTGAAATACGATCCCGCGCATGCCGCGACCTATACGGCCAATGCGGACGCCTACAAGGCGAAGATCGCCGAAGCCGCCGCGCCCATCCGCGCGCAGCTCGATGCGGTCCCGGCCGATAAGCGCTGGCTGGTGACGAGCGAGGGCGCCTTCTCCTACCTCGCCCGCGATTACGGGCTGAAGGAGCTCTATCTCTGGCCGATCAACGCCGACCAGCAGGGAACGCCGCAGCAGGTGCGCCGCGTGATCGACGCGGTGCGCGCGAACAAGATCCCCGCCGTGTTCAGTGAGAGCACCGTTTCCGACAAGCCGGCGCGGCAGGTCGCGCGCGAGACCGGGGCGCATTATGGCGGCGTGCTCTATGTGGATTCGCTGAGCGAGGCGGACGGGCCGGTGCCGACCTATCTCGACCTACTGCGCGTCACCTCCGCCACCATCGCCAAGGGTCTTGCCGACGGGGTCTCGCAATGAAGATGGAGATGGGAGCCGCCGGCCCCGTGGCGAGCGCGGAGGATGCCGGGCTGAGCGTGCGGGATGTCACCGTCACCTATCGCAACGGGCACACGGCGCTGCGGGCGGCGAGCTTCGCCATTCCCGCCGGCACCATCACGGCGCTCGTGGGGGTGAACGGCTCGGGCAAATCGACCCTGTTCAAAGCGATCATGGGCTTCGTGCCGCTGGCGAAGGGCGAGATCCGCATCCTCGGCCAGAGCGTCGGCGCGGCGCTGAAATCCAACCTCGTCGCCTATGTGCCGCAGGCGGAGGAGGTCGACTGGAACTTTCCCGTGCTGGTCGAGGACGTGGTGATGATGGGGCGCTACGGCCATATGGGCTTTCTGCGCATTCCCCGCGCCGCCGACCGGGCGGCGGTGGATGGCGCGCTCGCCCGCGTCGGCATGGAGGGCCTGCGCAAGCGGCAGATCGGCGAACTCTCCGGCGGGCAGAAGAAACGGGTGTTTCTCGCCCGCGCGCTGGCGCAGGACGCGCGGGTGATCCTGCTCGACGAGCCCTTCACCGGCGTAGACGTCACGACCGAGGAGACCATCATCGCGCTGCTGAAAGCGCTGCGCGACGAGGGGCGGGTGATGCTGGTCTCCACCCATAATCTCGGCAGCGTGCCGGAGTTCTGCGACCGCACCGTCCTGATCAAGGGCACGGTGCTCGCCCATGGTCCGACGGCGACCGTGTTTACCCAGGCCAACCTCGAAAACACCTTCGGCGGCGTGCTCAGACACTTCGTGCTCGGCGGCGCCGGGCTGCACGATGACGACGACCGCCGCCGTCTCGCCGTGCTGACCGACGACGAGCGCCCGCTGGTGTTCTATGGCGAGGACGGTGCGATGGAGCACAAGAGCCGCGACGGCACGGGCAATGCCGCGCCGGGGGGCACACCATGATGGCGCTGCTCGCCGAGCCGTTCTCCTATGAATATATGCGCAACGCCATGTGGGTCTCGGCGCTGGTCGGGGCCGTCTGCGCTTTCCTGTCGTGCTATCTCATGCTCAAGGGCTGGTCGCTGATCGGCGACGCGCTGTCGCATGCCATCGTCCCAGGCGTGGCCGGGGCGTATATGCTCGGCCTGCCCTTCGCCATCGGCGCCTTCTTCTCCGGCGGCCTCGCGGCGGCGGCGATGCTGTTCCTCACCCAGCGCACCAAGCTGCGCGAGGATGCGGTGATCGGGCTCATCTTCTCGGCCTTCTTCGCCCTCGGCCTGTTCATGGTCTCGCTCTCGCCCACCTCGGTGAACATCCAGACCATCGTGCTCGGCAACATCCTCGCCATTACCCCGGAAGACACGCTGCAACTCGTCATCATCGGCGGCGTATCGCTGGTGCTGCTGCTGGCGACGTGGAAGGATCTCGTCGCCGTGTTCTTCGATGAGGCGCATGCGCGCTCCATCGGGCTGAAGGCCACGGCGCTTAAGGTGATGTTCTTCACGCTGCTATCCGCCTCGACCGTGGCGGCGCTGCAGACGGTCGGCGCCTTCCTCGTCATCTGCCTCGTGGTGACGCCGGGCGCGACGGCTTATCTGCTGACCGACCGTTTCCCGCGCCTGCTGGCGCTGGCGGTGGCGATCGGGGCGGGGACGAGCGCGCTTGGCGCCTATGTCAGCTATTTCCTCGACGGCGCGACGGGCGGCATCATCGTCGTGCTGCAGACGCTGCTGTT
The DNA here is from genome assembly GCA_023414975.1 of Pseudomonadota bacterium. GTDB lineage: Bacteria > Pseudomonadota > Alphaproteobacteria > Rhizobiales > Xanthobacteraceae > Ancylobacter. Next base: position 5,384 of record JAEZMI010000003.1, read on the forward strand.
CCTCGCCGCCTTCGTCTTCGCGCCCAAGCATGGCGTGCTCGCCGCGCGGCGCCGGGCGTCCGAGGCCCTGCGTTCGGAAGGGGCAACGTCATGACCGGCCTTGTGGCGACCCTCGCCGCCCCCTTCCAGTTCGACTTCATGGTCAACGCGCTGGTGATCTCGGCTCTCGTAGCCGTGCCGATGGCGCTGCTCTCGTGCTTCCTCGTGCTCAAGGGTTGGTCGCTTATGGGCGACGCGATCTCGCACGCGGTGTTCCCCGGCGTGGTGCTCGCCTATATCGCCGGGATTCCGCTCGCCATCGGCGCGTTTCTCGCGGGCATGTTCTGCGCGGTGGCGACCGGCTATCTCAAGGACAACAGCCGCATCAAGCAGGACACGGTGATGGGCATCGTCTTCGCCGGCATGTTCGGCGCGGGGCTGGTGTTGTATGTGAAGATTCAGTCCGAGGTGCATCTCGACCACATCCTGTTCGGCGACATGCTCGGCGTCTCCTGGGCCGATATCGGCGAGACCGCGCTGATCGCCGGGCTGGTGGCGCTGGTGATCGGGGTGAAGTGGAAGGACTTCCTGCTGCACGCCTTCGACCCCGCTCAGGCCCGTGCCATCGGCCTGCGGGTCGGCTGGCTGCATTACGGGCTGCTCTGCCTCGTATCGCTCACCATCGTCGGGGCGCTGAAGGCGGTGGGGATCATCCTCGCGATCGCCCTGCTGATCGCGCCGGGGTCCATCGCCTTCCTGCTGACGCGGCGCTTCGGGGCCATGCTGATGACCGCGCTGGCGGTCGCCGTGGGCTGCGCGCTGGCGGGCGTGTACCTCTCCTTCTTCCTCGACAGCGCGCCCGCGCCGACCATTGTGCTGGTGATGAGCGCCGTCTTCGTGCTGGCCTTCCTGCGGGCGGGTCGTCTTCAGGCGCGGGTGACGGCCTCGCCCGGCTGAGGCGGCCCGGCCCGCCCTCTCAGCCGGTTTTGCCGGCGCCCGTGAGCGCCGCCAGACTCATGGGCGGGGCGATCTCTTCGGGGATGGCGCAGACCCGCCGGCGCGCCAGCCAGCGTCCCAGCGCCGGCTCCGCAGTGAGTACCGCGAAAGGCACCGCGCCGATGAGGCCGACCAGCACCGGCAGCGCCCAGATAAGGGCGGCGGGCGCGTAGATATAGAGCACCGTCGCCATAGTCCCGCCGAAGACGAACTGCGGCCACAGGCCGGCCAGCGCGGTCCGCCAGGAGAGCCGCACCGCGTCGCGCGCCTGCGCGTCCCAGGTGATGGTGCGTCCGAAGCCCAGGCCGGCCATGAACAGCGCGATGCGGAAGGCGACGACGGGGCCCATCAGCAGGCCGAAAAGGAACTCGACGACAGCCCCGCCGAGCAGCCGGCCCGCGCCGCCATAGCGCCGGCGCGCATCGGCCCGCAGCAGCACGTCGATGATGCCCGCGAGTTTCGGCGCGAGGCTCATGGTGAAGGTGAGGATGAACAGCGTGAGCCCCAGCGCGACGGGGAAGGGCTCGGTGCCGGGTCCGGTGGTGAACGCCTTCAGCGTCGCCAGCACCATGAAGGCGACCCAGGCGGCGGCGCCGAGATACATCAGGATGGCCCAGGCGATCTGGAACCGGCTCATCGGCCTCAGGCCGGGCAGGGCGAGCAGACGCCAGTACTGCATGTTGCCCTGGCACCAGCGCAGGTCCCGCCGGGTGAATTCGGTGAGGTGCGGCGGGTTCTCCTCATAGCTCTCCATTTCCTCGGGCAGCACCCGCACTTCATAACCCGCGCGGCGCATCAGCACCGCCTCGATCTGATCGTGGGAGAGGATGCAGCCGCTGAGCGGCCCCTTGCCCGGAAGGACGGGCAGGCGGCAATGCGCCTTGAACGGGGCGATGCGGATGAGCGCGTTATGTCCCCAATAGGGCCCGCAATCGCCCGCCCACCAGGAGGCCCCCATCGTGTAGGAGCGCATGCCGTGGCGCATGCCGAACTGGAAGATGCGGGCGAAAGCGGAATGGGAGGGCATGCCCACGACGAGGCTCTGGAGGATGCCGAGCCGCGGATGGGCGTGCATGATGCGGGCGAGACGCAGCACCGCCTGCGGGCCGA
>JAEZMI010000051.1 GCA_023414975.1 Pseudomonadota bacterium
GTGCCGACGACGCCCGCCCCGGCCGCGACGGCCCCCGCGACCACGCCGGCTCCAGCAGCAACGGCACCGGCCCCCGCGGCGCCGGCCGCGAGCAGCGGCGACGCGCAGTGGATCGGCGCCCCCGCGCCTTCGACGGGCACATTCTCGCAATAACGAGGGAAGCTCCGCACCCCCGGCTCAAACCGGGGATGCGGAGGATGGCGCGAAGCTCGTTCAAGGAGGCCGAGAGAAAAGACGCCGCCTCAGCTCTTTCGGCCTCACTCCTCGTCGACGTGCCCCTTACGGATACGCCGAACCACCGTCCAGATGGTGAGCGCGACAAGTGGCACGGCGGCCGCTGTCACCAGCCCCACATCCATATGCAGCCCCCACGATTCGAAGCGCCCGTGCAAGCCTTCGAGCGCGTAATGCAGCAGGCTGATGACGTAGTAGGAGATGGCCGCGACCGAGAGCCCTTCGACGGTCTGCTGAAGGCGCAATTGCATGCGGGCGCGCCGGTTCATCGAGCGGAGCAGATCGCGGTTCTGCTGTTCGAGCTCGACATCCACACGGGTGCGCAGCAGGTTCGCGGCGCTGGAGAGCTTGACCGACAGGCCCGCCTGACGCTGCTCGATCGCCTGGCAGGTCCGCATGGCCGGCTGGAGCCGGCGCGACAGGAACTGCTGCCAGGTGGGAAAACCGGAAATCGGCCGCTCGCCGACGGCTTGCAGCCGGTCCCCGACGATCTCCTCATAGGCGCGCGTCGCCCCGAAGCGGAACAGCGAAGCGGCGGCATCGGCCTCCAGCTCGGAGGCGAGCGTGGTAAGCGCGTCGAGCAGCTTGTTGTTGGCCGCCAGCCCTTCCGTGTCCCGCATCTCGCGGGTGAGGGCGCTCAGTTCGTTCTCGATCCGCGCGACGGTGGGGGCGAGCCGCTGGGCTTCCGGCAGACCGAGCAGCGCCAGCGTACGATAGGTCTCGACCTCCAGCACCCGCTGGATCAGCGCGCCGGCGGCGTCGGGCGTCATGCCCCGGTCGCGCACGAGAATGCGCACGAAGCCCGACGGATCGGGCTGGAAATCCGTGGCGATCTCCGCAAATCCGTCCTCGACGTCGGAACGCGCGAGGCTTGAGCGATCGAACAGCCGGTCGAGCGGCAGCGCGTCGGCCGTATCCGTGACGAGTTGCAGATCGACCGCGACCAGAAGCGGCCCGGGCTGCGGCACCTGGAGCAGCGTGCGCGCAAGGCTGCCGGAGGAGGGGTGAAAGGGCAGCCCACCCTCGGTCAGGTCCTCGGCGGGCAGTTCCCATGTGTAGGTGGTGAATTCCGCATGGCGCTCCCAGCGAAGCACGGCGCCGCCGAACGACACGCGGTGCTGCTTGGCCTCGCGATGTGGGCCGGACTGCCCGCGCGCGACGCACAGGGCAGCAAAGGCGGCCCGGTCCGCTTTGGCCTGCGCCGCGTCAACCAGGAAGGCGACATGCAAGATGCGCGCGGGCGTGCTCACCGGCAGAAAAGGGCGCGCATGAAGCTCGGCAAGCACGGGCGCGCGCAGCGGGTGATCGAAGAATGCCCCGGCCTCGGGGAGGCCCGATCCGGACGGGTAAAGAGATAGGGTCGGCTGCGTGATCGCGGAGGGATCGGAGGTCACGTCATAAGCTCCCTTGTCGCCCGCTGCTCCGGCTGCCGCGGCCGGCGCATGGAACCTTCGGCGGTACCAGTCGGTTGCATGCGCATGGCGCTCTGGCAAGAGCGACCGGGTCGTGTGGTTGACGCTAGCTCCCCTGTTGCGCGCCCGCATCAGGTGCGCCGGTATGTCATATTGGATCAGAAATCGTTTGATCTGCCGGGTTGCCGGGAGTCATGAAGGTCGTTGGTCATTTCGGGAATCGGGACATGAAGTTCGCGCGGTCTTGGACTCTTGGCGTCGTCACTCTCCTGGCGGCGGTGATGGTATTCCTTCCCGCCCTGGCGCAGGCCCAGACCCAGACCCAAAATCGCAAGGCCCCGCAGGTCCGCGTCTACCTGATGCGTGGGCTGGCCAACATCTTCTCCTTCGGCATGGACGACCTGACGACCAAGTTGAATGCGCGGGGGATCAAGGCGAGCGTGCATTCCTATGTCGACTGGCAGACGCTCGCCAGCGTCGCCGTCGAAGAGGCCAGTGCTGGCAAGCGTCGCCCGACCCCCGTCATCATCATCGGCCATTCGCTCGGCGCCGACGCGGCGGTCGACATGGGCAATCGGGTGAGCGCGGCGGGCATTCCCGTGCCGCTGGTCGTGACCTTCGACCCGGTGTCGATGAAGACCGCCTCCGCCAGGATCGGCAAGGTGGTGAACTATTATCAGTCCGGAGGCGCCGGCAAGGCCGTGTCCGGGCCCCGCGTCGACAATGTCGACCTCACCGGCACCGGCCAGCTCACTCACTTCAACATTGAAAAGGCTGCCGATCTGCACGCCCGTGTGATCGCGATGATCGAGAAGCCGGCGCGCCCGCGTGCTCCGCGGCCTGCCCCGCAGGTTGCCGCGCCCGTGCCCATGCCCGTGACACCGGCGGCGACGCCGGCCCCCGCCGCGGCAGCCCCGGCCGCTACCGAGACGGCGGCTGCTCAGGCGACGCCCGCCGCTGTGCCCGCGGTGATGCGCGCGCCGAACTAAACGCACGCTCCTGATCCCACGGGCTATAAACAGCCCCGGCCACGACGCAGACGTCATCATCCTCCCCTTGCCACCCGAGGGCGTGCGGCAGATGAGCAACGTTATCGCCGGGGCTGGTGGCTTGACCCGCTCCGACGCTGCGTTCCTCACGAGCCCTAGATCATTCGCTCGCGCCGGGGCGGATCGAGCGCTCGTGCAGGCGCAAGCGCTGTCCCGAAGGCCGGCGTCCGGTGCCCCTCGCCGCGACGAAGCTGTGAGCTTCCCCTTTGGTCATTTTTTTTGACCATGGCCTCGCGAGCCGCTATTTCCTAGAATGGATCGAAACCACATGACACGGCCGTCTAACGGCCTGTGGGGGGAACGCGATGTCCGGTCTCGTCATGCCGGAGCCCAAGGCCGAGGTGCTGGCACGCCGGGAACAGATCATCGCGGATCTGCGCGCCATTGTGCCGGGCGAAGGCGTCATCGATTCCGTCAACGAGATGCGCCCCTATGAAAGCGACGGCGTCACCGCCTACCGGCAGTTGCCGCTCGCCGTGGTTCTGCCCTCCACGACCGAGCAGGTCTCGCAGGTTCTCTCCTACGCTCATGCCAACGGGATTCCGGTGGTGCCGCGCGGCGCGGGAACCTCGCTCTCGGGCGGTGCGCTGCCGCTCGCCGATGGCATTCTTCTCGGCATGGGCAAGTTCAACCGCATCCTCGACATCGACTTCGCCAATCGCACGGTAACGGCGCAGCCGGGCGTGACCAATCTCGGCATCACCACCGCCGTGGCGCATGAGGGCTTCTATTACGCGCCCGATCCCTCCTCGCAGATCGCGTGCACCATCGGCGGCAATGTCGGGGAGAATTCGGGCGGCGTTCACTGCCTGAAATACGGCCTCACCACGAACAATGTGCTGGGCGTCGAGATGGTGCTGATCACCGGCGAGGTGGTGCGCATTGGCGGGCAGCACCTCGATTCCGGCGGGCTGGACCTGCTCGGGCTGATCGTCGGCTCGGAAGGGCTGCTGGGCGTCGTCACCGAAGTCACCGTGCGCATCCTCAAAAAGCCGGAGACCGCGCGTGCCGTGCTGCTGGGCTTCCCATCGTCGGAGGCCGCCGGCGCTTGTGTCGCCGCCATCATCGCCGCCGGCATCATTCCCGGCGGCATGGAGATGATGGACCGCATGATGGTCCATGCCGCCGAAGCCTTCCTCGGCGCGGGCTATCCGCTTGATGTCGAGGCGCTGCTGATCGTCGAGCTGGACGGACCGGAAGCGGAGGTGAACCACCTCATCGAACGCGTCGCCGAGATCGGCAATGGCCTCGGCTGCATGACGCTGCGCGCTTCCACCAGCGAGGAGGAGCGCGTCGCCTTCTGGGCCGGCCGGAAGGCCGCCTTCCCGGCGGTCGGGCGCATTTCGCCGGATTATCTCTGCATGGACGGCACCATCCCACGCAAGGCGCTGCCCGAGGTTCTCCGGCGCATGGAGGCGATGTCCGAGAAGTACGGCCTGAAATGCGGCAATGTCTTCCACGCGGGCGATGGCAACCTGCACCCGCTGATCTGCTATGACGCCAACACGCCCGGAGAGCTCGACAAGGCGGAAGCCTTCGGCGCGGACATCTTGTTGCTCTGCGTCGAGGTGGGCGGTGTGCTCACCGGCGAGCACGGTGTCGGCGTGGAGAAGCGCGACCTGATGCCATCCATGTTCGACGAGGTCGATCTCGCCCATCAGCAGCGGCTCAAATGCGCCTTCGACCCGGACGCGCTGCTGAACCCCGGCAAGGTCTTCCCGGTCCTGCATCGCTGCGCGGAACTGGGACGCATGCATGTCTCCGGCGGCAAGCTTCCCTTCCCTGACATTCCGAGGTTCTGACGCGCAATGACCACGCTGCTCGTCAGGAACGCCACCGTTCTCGTCACCATGGACGGGGCCCGACGCGAGATCGCCGGGGGCGGGCTTTTCGCGCGCGATGGCATGATCGAGCAGGTCGGACCCAGCGAGACATTGCCCGCAAACGCCGACACGGTGATGGACCTCGCCGGCCATGTGGTGTTGCCCGGCCTCGTCAACTGCCACCACCATCTCGACCAGACGCTGACCCGCAACTTGCCGGCGGCGCAGAACGTCAACCTGTTCCGCTGGCTCAAGGCGCATTACCGGCTCTGGGCTGCCCGCACGCCGGAGGCTTCGCGCACCGCGACGCTGGTCGGACTCGCCGAACTCGCGCTGTCGGGCTGCACCACCGCGTTCGACCACGCCTATGTGTTTCGCAACGGCTGCAAGGTGGACGACCAGATCGGCGCCGCCCGCGAAATCGGGATGCGCTTCATGGTCTCGCGCGGCTCCATGTCGCTCGGCGAGTCCAAGGGCGGCCTGCCACCGGACGAATGCGTGGAGGAGGAGGACGACATCCTCGCCGATTCCGAGCGCGTCATCGCCCGCTATCACGACGCCGCGCCCGGTTCGATGCTGCAGATCGCGCTGGCGCCCTGCTCGCCCTTCTCGGTGACGCCGGCACTGATGCGCGATTCCGCCGCCCTCGCCCGCGCCAAGGGCGTGCGGCTGCACACCCATCTCGCCGAAACCGTCGACGAGGAACGCTACACGCTGGAGCGCTTCGGCAAGCGGCCGGTTGCCTATATGGAGGAACTGGGCTGGCTCGGCGACGATGTCTGGTTCGCCCATGCGGTGCATGTGAACGATCACGAGATCGGCTGCTTTGCCGGCGCAGGTGTCGGCGTCTGCCACTGCCCCTCCTCGAATATGCGTCTCGCCTCCGGCATCGCCCCGGTGAAGGCCTATCGGCGCGCCGGGGTTAAGGTCGGGCTCGGCGTCGACGGTTCGGCCTCCAATGACGGCAACAACCTGCTCACCGAAACACGGCAGGCCATGCTGCTGGCGCGCCTACAGATCGCGCTGCGCCCGCCGGAAGGGCCGGACACGACGCTGTCGACCTCCGACCCCTCGCGCGATGCCGAATGGATGACCGCTCGCGAGGCGCTGGAACTCGCTACGCTGGGCGGCGCCGCGGTGCTCGGGCGCCGCGATATCGGCGCGCTGGAGCCCGGCAAATGCGCGGACTTCTTCGCGCTCAGGCTCGATGATATCGCCTTCGCCGGCGGACTTTCGGACCCCGTCGCCGCGGCCCTGTTCTGCACGCCGGGTCCCGCCGCCTTCACCGTGGTGCATGGCCGCCCCATCGTGGCCGAGGGGCGGATCGTCACCGTGGATTTGCCGGCGATTGTCACCGAGCATAACCGACATGCGGCGCGGCTCGCCGCGCTTGCGGAGTAAGCCATGGGTGCCCCGCGTCATCAGGCCCCCGCGCTCACGCGCCTCTGCCCGCGCGACGAGGCCGATGTCGTCGAGGCGGTTCGTTGGGCCGTGGCCAACGGGCAGACACTCGATGTCGTCGGTGCCGGATCCAAGGCCGGGCTTGGCCGGCACATCCAGACCGACGCTGCGCTTGAGCTGAAGGCGCTCACCGGCGTGACGCTCTATGAGCCGGAAGAGCTGGTGCTGAGCGCGCGGGCCGGCACGCCCGTCGCCGAGATCGAGGCGCTGGTGGCGGGCTCACACCAGATGATGGCCTTCGAACCGATGGATTATGGTCCGCTTTTCGGACGTCCGGCCGGCGCAGGCACACTGGGCGGGCTGATGGCCTGCAATCTCGCCGGCCCGCGCCGCCCCAGCGCCGGCGCCGCGCGCGACCATGCATTGGGCCTTCGCGCCGTGTCCGGCCGCGGCGAGGCGTTCAAGGCGGGCGGTCGTGTGGTCAAGAACGTCACCGGCTACGACCTGCCGCGCGGCCTCTCCGGCTCCTATGGCACGCTCGCCGCCTTCACCGAATTCACCATCAAGGTGCTGCCGCGCCCGGAAACCGAGGAGACGCTCGTCCTCCTCGGTCTTGACGACAAGGCGGCGGCCGGCGCCATGAGCGCGGCGGTCGGCTCCTATTACGACGTGTCGGGCGCCGCCCATCTGCCGGCCGACATTGCCCCCCGCGTTTCGGCGGTGGCGGATGCCGGGCGTTCTGTCACGGCGCTGCGGCTCGAAGGCGTGAAGCCCTCCATCCTGCATCGGCGCGGCAAGCTGGAAACACTGCTCGCGGGGCGAGGCGACCTCGCCGTCCTCGACGCGGGCGCCTCCGTCGCCTTCTGGCGCGCGGTTCGGGATGTCGAGCCATTTGCGCTGGCACGGGACGAGACGGTGGAAGCGGGGCCTGCCGTCTGGCGCGTATCGGTCGCGCCCATGGCCGGCGCGGGGGTGCTGGCGGCGCTCCGTCCGCTCGGCGCGCGCGGCTTCTACGACTGGGCCGGCGGTCTCGTCTGGATCGCCGGGCCGGACAACCTCCCATGCTCCGACGCGGTTCGCTCGGCCGTGGCACGGGCCGGCGGCGGTCACGCGACGCTGATCAGGGCCGGCGCGGATGTGCGGGCGCGCGAAGAGGTGTTCCAGCCGCTCGACCCGGTAACGAAGGCGCTGGTCACGCGGATGAAGGGCGCCTTCGACCCGGCGGGGGTGCTCAGCCCCGGCCGGATGTATGCGGGAGTTTAGGCCATGCAGACCCGGTTCTCCCTGGCCCAACTGGCCGATCCGCAGACAGCACGGTCCGAGCAGGTGCTGCGCGCCTGCGTGCATTGCGGCTTCTGCACGGCGACCTGCCCGACCTATGTGCTGCTCGGCGATGAGCTCGATTCGCCGCGCGGGCGCATCTATCTCATCAAGGACATGCTGGAGAATGACCGGCCGGCCACGGCCGAGGTCGCCAAGCACATCGACCGCTGCCTCTCCTGTCTGTCCTGCATGACCACCTGCCCCTCGGGCGTGCACTACATGCACCTCGTCGATCACGCGCGTGACCATATCGAGAAGACCTATGAGCGGCCCTTGGCCGACCGGATGATCCGCGCGCTGCTTGCCCGCGTGCTGCCGAGCCGCCGGCTGTTCCGCCTGGCCATTGGCGGCGCCATGGTGGCTAGGCCCTTCGCGGGCGTGTTCGATTCCATCCCCGCCCTGCGCCCGCTCGCCGCCATGCTGCGCCTCGCGCCGGCCCGCCCGGCGACCCGCGCCCCGAATGAGGGAGAACGGCGCTTCCCGGCCAGAGGGCCACGCCGCGCCCGCGTGGCGTTGCTCGACGGCTGCGCCCAGCCGGTGCTGCGCCCGGAGATCGACGAGGCGGCGATCCGCCTGATGAACCGGATGGGCGTCGAGATTGTCCGCCCGGTGGGTGGAGGCTGCTGCGGCTCGCTCACCCACCACATGGGCAAGGAAGAACCGGCGCTGACCAATGCCCGTGCCAATGTCGACGCCTGGTGGCGCGAGATAGAGGGTGAGGGGCTCGACGCCATCCTCGTCACCACCTCCGGCTGCGGCACGACGATCAAGGATTACGGGCACATGCTGCGCACCGATCCGGCCTATGCCGAAAAGGCGGCCAAGGTCTCGGCGCTCGCCAGGGA
>JAEZMI010000146.1 GCA_023414975.1 Pseudomonadota bacterium
GCGGAATGACGTCTCCCTCGAGCGGCACTCCCCCGTGCAGCAGACAGGCGCTGCGAAAACCGTGCTCCTGCATTCGGAACCGCGCTTGGCCGATCAGCTCCCGGGCCGGTCGTCCGCTCAGCCCCGAGCGGTCCCGCACCATTTCGAAGGCCTTACGAGCTTCGGCGACGCACATGTCGTAAAGATCGAGGATCAGGTCGCGGGGCAGAGTCTGCAGAAGGCGGACTTTCAGCAGGGCAGGCTCCATAACGGGCTCCAACGTTGCGCTAACGTGGAAATCATACCATAATTTTTGCGCAAAAAAAGATATTGATGCCACTTTTTTGCTTATAAGCGTTTGAGGCGCGGGGCTGCTATCGCGCTCTCCTTTTGATGAGAGAGAAGTTCATGTGGTCTGTTCCGGCCCGAGTCCGAGCGCGTCCAACCACGCTTGAACCTGACCGAACGCATCCTGCTGCCACTCGTCTGGTGTCCGTCCGTCGAGGATGTCCGAACCCTCAACAAAGCGCCGGACGCAAGTAGGCCCGAAATCTTCAAATTTCCGGAATTTCCCTGCGATCTTGGCATAGCCCTCAATGGCGCTCTGATGGTCGAGCAGCGGCTTACATGCCTCGACGAGCGCGTCGATTCCGCCAGGAAAGTTTCGGATCGAGAAGTAGATGTCGTAAGCGTCTTTGGGCTTGTTACGGCCATCAAGCGCGTGCCCTTTCATCGCAAGCAACGCGGGAATCGAGGCGACGGCGATCATCACCCGGTTGGTGCCGCCGCCGGGCATCGTTCCCTCGACCGCGACCATTTCATAAAAGCGAGTCGCAAGGTCGGCGCCGAACGCGCGTTGGGTTGCGAAGTCGGTGGTAAGCGGCGGACGATTCTTCTCGATCACCGCGTCATACGGTCGCAGAAAATCAACGACAATCTCGATTGGTGCACCGCCGTCGCCGGGATCGATTGTGCGCACCATCTGGAAATTCTTGAGATCCTCGCCCGGCGCATAGCCCTGCTCGCGAAGTGCTTCGACGAGCCCGGTATATTGGGAGTCCTCTGCGAGTGCTTCGGCGTTGAGGCTGAGATCGACGTCGGCGGTGCCGACATGTTTCATTTCGCTGTCCCCGAGGAGTAGCCAAGGGACCGCACCGCCGATCACGGCGAACATGCCGCGATAACTGCCGAGCGTCTGGCCGATCTCAATCAACACCGAACGGACGGCGTGGCTGGTGCGGTCGGAATATTGGCTGGCGAATTGTAGTTCCTCGTTCATGCGTACCAGTCCAGCAGCTGTTTGCGGAGCTGACCAGCCCCTTCCTGACCGCGATCGCCAGCGTGCATGAGGTCGAGATAGGTCTGGATTGGGCTCGTCGCGATCAACCCGTTGGCGACTTGGCGGACATCGTCGAGCACGCCGTCTTCTTCGGGGACGACGATGATGACGTTGGCGCCCTTCGGCGCGTCCTTCAGGCCGAGCACTCGGCTGAGCGCGACGAACCCTGCCTCGTCAGCGTAGAAATAGGTGTTCGGGTGTCGAACGAAAGGCGCAAGCCATTCTGCGGCCGAGAAGGACGCGAGTGTAGCACGGCCCTCTTCCATCATAAGCCCGCGCAAACGGTCGAACAGAGCACCGCCGTGAAGCGCGGTGTAGCACCGGTGTTCCTCGCCGCGTGGCGGGTCGTAATTCTCCGTCCAACTGTCGAGCAGGTCGTTCGGTGCGACGAGGGCTAGCCCATAGTCGGTCTGCTTGGCCCAACCGTGCTCGCGCAGCCGAGTGCCCACAGTGCTGACTAGGCCGGCGCTCACCTTCGCCGCCTCGGCGAGTTCGGTAGTACGCCAGCTCCGACCGGGCTCTGCGAGCAGGCACCGCAGGATGCGCGCCGATTTGGGCTTGTAGAGCGAGCGAAGAATGCGCCGCTCCGGCTCGGGTTGGCCGGGCACCTCTCGTTCAATATAGACTGTGTCAAAGGCAATCAGGGCGTTGCCCATAAAGTCGAGATAACCGACTCGCTCCTCCTTACAAGCATCGCGCGCCTGCGGCGATAGGTAAGGAGCCATGACGATGGGCACGGCATGGGTATGGGTATCACCCAGGTAACGGCGGAGCTGGTGCGCGGCTTCGCGCACGTTGCGCGGCTGGCCGCTGCGCTTGACCTCGATGACGAGATTGAGCGGCTTGCCTGCGAACCTGCTCTTGACCACCAAGTCGGCGCCCATGGCGCGCGTCCCGGCTTCGCCGTCGCGATCGATATGCTCAACCTGCAAGTTGGGCAGATGATTGAGGAATTCCTCAATTATCTGCGCCGCACGCCTCTCAACATTCAACGCATTATGGGTTTTCATCAAACCGTTGAATAGCTGATTTTCTTGAACACCGCAACTGGGATTCAATGAAATATAGTTTTCAACGCCTCGCTGATACCCCGCGTTTCAATGAACGCCGGCGTCTGCTGATGAACCCGGATCCTTGGCCAGATTGTGAGTCGGCGCAACCCAATGCCCCGCCATTCGCAGAGGGGCATTGATTACAAATCATCGTTCTGTAAAGACGTCGGTTGGCTAAGAGTGCCGATCAAAGCCTCTGCCGAGCCAAGCGAAATCAATGGTTTGAGCCCATGGCGGCGGGGTTTTGATCCGCGCTCTAAGATAGAGTGCCCGGGGGCAGATAGGGGGCTGAGTCAATGCCGATTAAAACTCGTATCCCCTTCAATCACGGCGCAGTACGTTTCGCACCGTCGACGCCTGCCACTCTCGCCCCCGGGCGGTTGGGACGCCCCGACGGTTCAGCTCCCGCGCGATCGCCCGCAGCCCAAGGCCAGTGGCCCGCAGGTCCTGGATGAGTGGCCGAGCATTGGCGGCGAAGCCATCGGCCGCGGCAACGAGAGCAGAGCGCGCGCGCTGCAGAGCCGGCCCCGGTGTCGGGTTGCCGAGACGGGTGCCACGACGCTTGGCGGCGGCCAGGGCGGCCCGGGTGCGTTGGCTGATCAGTTCGCGTTCGTGCTCGGCAACGGCGGCCAGGATGTGCAGGGTCAGGCGGTTCGCCTCGGGCATGTCACAGGCCACGAAATCGACCCGGCTGTCCATCAGGTTGGCGATGAAGGCGACATTGCGGGCCAAGCGGTCGAGGCGCGCGATCACCAGCGTCGCCCGCCGGCGAGCGGCCAGATCCAGGGCAGCCCGCAGTTGCGGCCGGTCGACCTTGCGGCCGCTCTCCACCTCGGTGAATTCCGCCTCCAGGTCGCCGCGGCCGGCAACGTGGGCGGCGACCGCCTCGCGCTGGGCGTCGAGCCCCAAGCCGCTGCGGCCCTGCCGGTCGGTGGAAACC
>JAEZMI010000184.1 GCA_023414975.1 Pseudomonadota bacterium
GGATGGAGGAGCCGGTGCCGTCCCAATATTCCGCGTCGGCGGGCAGAAAGCGCAGCACGCGGATGTTCGGGTCGCCCTTGCCGTCCGGCCAATAGGCGCGGGCGGCGTCGTTCCACAGCTCATCGACCTTGGCGCGGTCGTCCAGAACCTCGCACTCGCCGGAAACGGAGAGGAAGTCGGCGCTGGAGGACTTGGCGAAGGTCAGGCAGCCCTGCGGGTCGCGGGCGAGCTCGTCGTCCACATGGCCGCGCCGGTCGGTGAGGAACCAGACGCAGCCTTCCTCGCGGGAGGGAAACGCATGCATGGGGCGCCCGCGCAGGGTGAGGCCCTGCTTCGTCACCAGCATGCAGGTGCGGATGTCGTCCATCATCTTCCAGACGGTGTCGATGGCTTCGGCCGTGGTCTTGTCGCTGTGATCCATGAAATGCCTCCTGTTGCGGGGGCAACCCGCAACCGGCGCGGCGGGTTCCGGCGGATCGTCGCCCCGGCTGCGATTCTGTCAACGTCATGGTCTTCCGCCGCGCGCCGGTTATGCTGGCGGTCCGCGTAAAGGAGTCGTTCCCATGCCCTGGTCGCTGACTGTCGGCTATGTTTCCGGCACGGCCGTGCGTATCCACGTCACCTTCCTGCTGTTCCTGATCTGGATCTGGGCGGCCTATTACCAGCAAGGCGGCGCCGGCGCGGCGTGGGAAGGGGTAGCCTTTGTGGGGCTGCTGTTCCTCTGCGTGCTGCTGCACGAGTTCGGCCACATCTTCGCGGCGCGCCGCTACGGCGTGAAGACGCCCGAGGTCACGCTCTGGCCGTTCGGCGGCATCGCCCGGCTGGAGCGCATTCCGGAGAAGCCGTCGGAGGAACTGGTGGTGGCGCTCGCGGGGCCGGCGGTCAATGTGGTGATCGCGCTGGTGCTGCTCGCGCTGCTCGGCGGCAATGTCGGCATGGAGCATATCGAGCAGATCGAGAACCCGCAGACCAGCCTCATGGCCAAGCTCGCCGCCGCCAACATCTTCCTGGTGGTGTTCAACCTCATTCCCGCCTTCCCGATGGATGGCGGGCGGGTGCTCCGGGCGCTGCTGGCGATGAAGATGGGTCACGCGCAGGCGACGCAGGCGGCGGCCTCCATCGGCCAGGCGCTGGCGGTGGGCCTCGGCCTCCTCGGCATCTTCGGCAACCCGATGCTCATCATCATCGCCGTCTTCGTGTTCCTCGCCGCCACGGGCGAGGCCGGGCAGGTGCAGATGAAGCAGGCGGCCCAGGGGCTGCTGGTGCAGGACGCGATGATCACGCAGTTCGAGACGCTCGGCCCGCAGTCAAGCGTCGGCGACGCCGCCGAGGCGCTGATCCGCACGACGCAGAAGGAATTCCCCATCGTCGACGGCGCCGGGCATCTGCGCGGCGTGCTCACCCGCGACGCGATGATCCGGGCATTGCAGGCGAACGGGCCGGCCGCACCGGTGATCGAGGCGATGGGCGAGGTGCCGACTGTGCCGATGCGCGCGCCGCTCGACCGCGCGCTGAAGCTCATCACCCAGAGCGGCGCGCCGCTCGTCGGGGTGGTCGACGGCGACGGGCGGTTGAAGGGCCTGCTGTCGCCGGAGAATGTCGGCGAGATGATGATGCTGCGCGCCGCCCAGCCCGAGGGGCGGTTCGGCCCGTGGGCGCGCAGACCGCAGGTTTGACACGCCGCAGGTTCGACGGCGCGCAGGTTCGACACCCTCCCGAACCCCGCGATCAGCCTTCTTTCACGCCGGTCGTGCGGGTGAAGGACGGCGGGTCGCTCGCCGGGAAGCTCTCCTCGATCGCCTCATCCACATCAGCCTCGTCCAGCTGCGCCTCGTCCGGATGCGCCTCGCCCCCCTGGCGGACGACCTGCGTGCCGCCGGGAACGCCGCCGTCGGACGGCGGGACATCGCCCGTCGTGCCGCTGAAGGAGGGCGGGTCGCTCGCCGGGAAGGTGTCGGCGATGGCCTTGTCGACCTCGCGGTCGGAATAATCAGTGGCGTCGGCCGGGTTTCGCAGGCCGGCCTCGCCCTCGCGCGGATCGTTCATGTCGCAGCTCCCGTCATGTCGCAGCTTCCATTCATGGCGCAATGCATGTTCTGACCGAACAACTGGGTTCCCCGCCGCAAGGTTCAAGCACGGCCGCGAACCCGCGGGCGTCTTTTGCGTTGGTCATCAGCGCCGCGCGACCAACCGCGCGGCGGCGCCGGCCCGCACCGGCCGAACGGCCGGGCGGCCGCCCTGCAACCGAGGAGGTAGGCTGATGACCCCCGATCAGGAACCCGTTCGCCTGCAATATTGGCCCGCATCCCACACCGTGGATGCCCCCGACGGCTGGCCCGACAGCTATGAATTCGACAGCGTGGAGGATGCCGTCGCCTTCGCCATGACCCAATCGCCGGCCGACCGGGAGGTCGCGTGGCTCCGCGACAGCGAGGGCAACATACTGAAGCTGCCGCAGATTCGGCGCCTGTGGGAACTGCGCGAGGCGCATTGATCCCGTCTTTCACGCGCCTCCCGCCCGTGGCGCCGTTGATATCCGGGCGGTTCTGAGTATAGTGCGCCGCAAAATTCTGGCGCGGGCCCGAACGCCATTCGGGCCCGCTTTTTGGTGTTATTCATGAAGCTGCGCAACATCGCCATCATCGCCCACGTCGACCACGGCAAGACCACGCTGGTGGACGAGCTGCTGAAGCAGTCCGGCTCCTATCGTGAGAACCAGCGCGTCGCCGAGCGTGTGATGGATTCGAACGACCTCGAAAAGGAGCGCGGCATCACCATCCTCGCCAAGGCCACCTCGGTGGTCTGGAAGGATACCCGGATCAACATCGTCGACACACCCGGCCACGCCGATTTCGGCGGCGAGGTCGAGCGCATCCTCAACATGGTGGACGGCGCCATCGTGCTGGTCGACGCCGCCGAGGGGCCGATGCCGCAGACCAAGTTCGTGGTCGGCAAGGCGCTCAAGGTCGGTCTCAAGCCGATCGTCGCCATCAACAAGGTGGACCGCCAGGACGCCCGCGCCCAGGAAGTCATCAACGAGGTGTTCGACCTCTTCGCCGCGCTCGACGCGACCGACGACCAGCTCGACTTCCCGATCCTCTACGGGTCGGGCCGCAATGGCTGGATGGCCCATTCGCCGGAAGGCCCGCAGGACGAGGGCATGGCCCCGCTGTTCGATCTCGTGCTCAAGCATGTGCCGGAGCCGACCGTCGATGACGGCCCGTTCAAGATGATCGGCACGCTGCTGGAAGCCAACCCGTTCCTGGGCCGCATGATCACCGGCCGCATCACCTCCGGCTCGATCAAGCCGAACCAGTCGGTGAAGGTGCTGGCGCAGGACGGCTCGCTGGTCGAGCAGGGCCGCATCTCCAAGATCCTCGCCTTCCGCGGCATCGAGCGCCAGCCGATCGAGGAAGGCGTCGCGGGCGACATCGTCGCCATTGCCGGCCTCTCCAAGGGCACGGTGGCCGACACCTTCTGCGACCTGTCCGTCGACACGCCGCTCAAGGCGCAGCCGATCGACCCGCCGACCGTCACCATGACCTTCATCGTCAACGATTCGCCGCTCGCCGGCACCGAGGGCGACAAGGTGACGAGCCGCGTCATCCGCGACCGCCTGCTGCGCGAGGCGGAAGGCAATGTCGCGCTGAAGATCGAGGAATCGACCGAGAAGGATTCGTTCTACGTCTCCGGCCGCGGCGAACTCCAGCTCGCCGTGCTGATCGAGACCATGCGCCGCGAAGGTTTCGAGCTTGCCGTCTCGCGCCCGCGCGTCGTCTTCACGAAGAACGAGGCCGGCGAGACGCTGGAGCCGATCGAGGAAGTGCTGATCGACGTCGACGAGGAGTTCTCCGGCGTCGTCGTCCAGAAGATGAGCGAGCGGCGTGCCGAGATGGTCGAGATGCGCCCCTCCGGCGGCAATCGCGTCCGTCTGGTGTTCTACGCCCCGACCCGCGGCCTCATCGGCTACCAGTCGGAACTGCTGACCGACACGCGCGGCACGGCCATCATGAACCGGCTGTTCCACGAATACGCCCCCTATAAGGGCGAGATCGCCGGCCGCACCAACGGCGTGCTGATCGCCAACGAGCCGGGCGAGGCGGTGGCCTACGCGCTCTGGAACCTCGAGGAC
>JAEZMI010000189.1 GCA_023414975.1 Pseudomonadota bacterium
GCCTTAAGGTAGAGCCGCCCCTCGGCGACGAGCGCGAACATCACGCCATCGGCATAGACGCCGAGGCCGCCGAACATGCGGCGGCAGCGCACCGGCCGAAAGGTCGCAAAGACGTCAGCGACCGTCAGGGCGTCCATTCCGCTCCCCTCTGCCGTCCTCAGCCGCCCGCATGCATTCCGGCCGCTTCCGTGCGCGCTGGGGTGATCTGCACGGATTCGCCACAGCCGCAGGCGGACGTCTGGTTCGGGTTGTTGAACACGAATTGCGCCGCGAACTTATCGGTCTTGTAGTCCATCTGCGTGCCGAGCAGGTACAGCACGGCCTTGGGATCGATCAGGACCTTCACGCCCTTGTCCTCGACCACCTCATCGAAGCGGCCGGCTTCCTGCGCGAATTCCATCGTGTATTCCATGCCCGCGCAGCCGCCGTTTTTCACACCGACCCGCAGGCCGACCACCGGCGTGTCCGAACGCGCGATGATCGAGCGCACGCGCTCGGCGGCAGCCTCGGTGAGGGTCATGATGGGCGGACGGGAACGGGGCAGGCTCATAGGGCGGTCTCCTAATCGGCGCCGGTTCAAGGCCGGCGGATCGGCCGTCTCTAACATGGGGGACGATGCGCGCGGCGGCAAGGCGGATTGCCACGCACCGGCCATGCGGCCGAAGCGGGCCTTCCGTGCCTTCGGTCAGTAGTTTGGCCAGAGGCCGGGCGTCGCGAGTTCAACGAGGTTGCCGTCCGGGTCGCGGAAATAAAGGCTGACACCGCCCCCCTTCCAGTCCACCCGCCCCTCGATGGCGACACCCTGAACCTCAAGGTGCTGGCGCCATTGCTCCAGCGCCGTCGCGGGAATGGCGAGGGCGTAATGGAGTGGGCCGTGGCCATCATGCGGAGGGATCGTGCCTTCGGGCATCCGCACCGGTTCGAGCGTATGCCCGCGCAGGAACAGCAGCAGCACGCTGCCGGGCCCGGCTTCATACGCGCAGAAGCGCTCGTCGGCGACCATTGGCTTCAGCCCGAGCACGCCTTCGTAGAAGGCGCGTGCCCGTGCCAGATCGTCCACATAGAGCCCGGTCTCGACCACGCCGGAAATCGGCGGAGCGCGGTCGGCCTCGGCAGCCACGCGGCTCACCAGAGGTTCAGCGTCAGGCGCGCCTCTTCCGACATGCGGCCCTGATCCCAGGGCGGGTCGAAGGTGAGGTTGACGGTGACGCCCGACACGCCGCCCACGCTGGCCACGGCGCCTTCGACCATGCCGGGCAATTCCGCGGCCGAGGGACAGTTGGGCGTGGTCAGCGTCATCTCGACGGCCACCTGACGGTCGTCGGCGATGTCGACCTTGTAGATCAGACCGAGCTCATAGATGTCGACGGGGATTTCCGGGTCGTAGACGGTCTTCAACGCCGTCACGATCTCGTCCGTCAGGCGGTCGAGTTCCTCCTGCGGGATCGACGACGCGATCGCCGGAGCATTGGGCGTATCGGCGAGACTTCCGGTGGCTTCGCTCATGCGAATAGGTCCTGAGCCTTGATGAGGGCGTCGGCGAGAATGTCGATCTCCTCATGGGTGTTGTAGAGCGCGAACGACGCCCGGCACGTCGCTGTCACACCATATCGCCCCAGAAGCGGCATCGCGCAATGGGTGCCGGCCCGGACAGCCACACCGGCCCGGTCAATGATGGTCGCGATATCGTGCGGATGCGCACCCTTCACGTCGAAGGCGAAGATCGCGCCCTTCCCCGGCGCCTCGCCATAGATGCGGATGGAGTTGATCCGCGAGAGCCGCTCCTTGGCATAGGCCGCGAGTGATGCCTCATGAGCGGCGATGCGCTCGCGGCCGAGGCTTTCCATATAGGCGAGCGCGGCGCCGAGCCCGATCGCCTGCACGATAGGCGGCGTGCCGGCCTCAAAGCGATGCGGCGGCTCGCCGTAGGTAACGCCTTCTTCCGTAACCGTGCGGATCATCTCGCCGCCGCCTTCATAGGGCGGCATCCGTTCCAGCAGGGCGCGCCGGCCATAGAGCACGCCGATGCCGGTGGGTCCGTACAGCTTGTGGCCGGTGACGGCGTAGAAGTCGACATCGAGCGCCTGCACGTCGACCGGCATGTGAACGGCGGCCTGAGAGCCGTCCACCACGACCACCGCGCCGGCGTCGTGGGCGAGACGGGCGATCTCCCTGATCGGCGTCACCGTGCCGAGCACGTTCGACATATGGGTGATGGCGACGATCTTCGTGCGCTCGGTAAGCAGGGCCTTGAAGGCATCGAGGTCGAACGCCCCCTCCTCCGTCACCGGCGCCCACTTGATCACCGCGCCCTTGCGCTCGCGCAGATAGTTCCAGGGCACGATGTTGGAGTGGTGCTCCATGATCGAGAGCACGATCTCGTCGCCCTCGCGGATCCCCTGTCCGAGCGAGGAGGCCACGAGATTGAGCGCTCCGGTAGCGGAGCGGGTGAAGATCACCTCCTCCAGCGTCGGCGCATTGAGGAAAGCGCGGCAGCGCTCTCGCGCCTCCTCATAGGCCTCGGTCATCGCGTTGGCGAGATAATGCAGGCCGCGATGGACGTTGGAGTACTCGTTCTCATAGGCGTAGCGCATCCGGTCCAGCACCTGCACCGGCTTCTGCGCCGACGCCGCGTTGTCGAGATAGACCAGCGGCTTGCCATAGACCTGCTTGGACATGATCGGGAAATCCTGCCGCACGCGGGCGACGTCATAGGTGCCGTTCGCAACAGCGGGGTGGGCGGCGGCCTTGTCGGTCATGATGCGACCTCTCCACAGGGCGTCATCCCGGCCGACGCGCGCGTCTCGAGCCGGGAACGCGGGCCGACAGCGGCCCCTACTGTACGGACGATCCCGGAGCGTGGCTCGGCCACCTCCGGGATAACGGCTTCAGCGAGCGCCGCGCGCTCAGGCCCGCGCCTTGAGCCAGGCCTCCGCCCGCTCGACCAGCGCATCGCGCAGCCCATCATGCTCGACCGTCTCGATGGCCTCGCCGACGAAGGCCTGCACCAGCAGGCTCTGCGCTTCCTTCATGGGAATGCCGCGGGCGCGCAGATAGAATAGTAGATCGTCGTCGATCGCCCCGCAGGTCGCGCCATGGCCGCACTGCACGTCGTCGGCGAAAATCTCCAGCTCCGGCTTGTTGTCCATCTCCGCCTCGTCGCCGAGAACCAGTGCGCGGCTCATCATCCGCCCGTCGGTTTTCTGCGCGGCCTGCCGCACGACGATCTTGCCCTGAAAGACGCCGCGGGTCTGGTCGTCCAGCACCGTTTTGAACAGTTCCCGGCTCTCGCAACCCGGCACCTGATGATCGACGAGCAGCGTGGCATCCGCGTGCTGGCGCCCCTTCAGCAGCGTGGCGCCGTTGAACGCCACCTGGCTGCTGTCGCCGGAAAGCGTGGCATAGAGCGACGTACGGCTGACAGCGGCACCGACGCCGAAGGTGAAGGCATGAACCTGCGCTTCACGGCCCACATCGAACAGAAGCGTCGACAGATGGAAGGCGCTGGTGCCGTCCTCCTGCAGGCGCACAACGTCGAGATGCGCCTCGTCGCCGACGACGAACTCGGTGGCGCTGTTGGCCTGATAGGCCATCGCCTGCGGGCCCTCGAAGCTCTCGACGACGGTCAGCTTGGCGCCCGCGCCCACCACCACGAGCGAACGCGCAAAGCTCGCCGCCGCATCTGCTCCCGCGAAGACATGGGCAATATGGATCGGGCGCGCGATCTGCGTGCCCTGCGCCACCGTGATCACCAAACCATCCTTGGCGAGTGCGGTGTTCAGCGCCAGCGCGGCGTCATAGCGGCCCGGGAGAATGCCACCCACACGGCTCAGCACCTCGTCTCCCGCCGCGCTGGCCGCGGCCAGCGTGGTGATCGACAGGCCCGGCTCCAGAT
>JAEZMI010000224.1 GCA_023414975.1 Pseudomonadota bacterium
GACGTGGCCGACGCTGGCGCGGAGGGCACGACTTTTGCCACCTTTTGCACCTTTGTTGCGCTCGGGCTCGCCGTCGCCTTGCTCTCTGGCATTTTGGCCGCGACGGGCTTCTTGGTCGAACGCACCGTGCGGGTGGGCGTCATGGCGTCGGCGTCCGGCTTTCCGTTCGTGCGTCGATTACTCACCGCTTGTCCCCGCGGGTGCCTGCGTTCATAGGTGATGCCATCATAGCGGCGCGGCGGGGCAGGGGCGAGTGGGAACGGTGAGCGTGGGAGATGACCGGGGCATGAAGAGCATGGCGGATTCTTGTCGGACACCCCCGCGCGTGGTGCGTCCGGCCTTTCTGGCGGGCCTGGCCGCGCTGATGCTCGCCGGCTGCTCCGGACCGTCATCGCTGCTGCCGCCGGAGATGGCCAAGCCGATTCCGCCAAACCAGGAAATGGCCTATCCGAACTTCGGCGCGCCTGCCCAGATCGGTAGCCGGCCGGTAATGACTCCCGCGCAAACCGCGAAGATGGAGAGCGATCTCCAGGGGCTCGCGCGCCAGCAGCAAGAGCAAGTCGAGACCGAAAGCCAGCCCTCGCAGTAGTGGGGGCTGAAGCTCGCTGACTGTGTGCCCCGAAAGTTGCGGCGTGTACCTAGGGCGCGCATGACCACCTGGGGCGCACGTAACCGCGACAGTTTTCATCACGCTTCTGCCCGCTTTGGCTGCGATCTCTCGCTGTTCGCGCGCCTGAACAATGCTATGTAGCGCTACTGTGCCGTTTCCCGATGAATCGGAACGGTTTGGAGCTTGAGACCGATGACCGACTTCCACCGTATCCGCCGGCTGCCGCCCTATGTCTTCGAGCAGGTGAACCGCGTGAAGGCGGCTGCCCGCAATGCCGGCGCCGATATTGTGGACCTCGGCATGGGCAATCCGGATCTCGACGCGCCCGCCCATGTGGTGGACAAGCTCAAGGACACTATCGGTCGCCCGCGCACCGATCGCTATTCGGCCTCGAAGGGCATTCCGGGGCTGCGCCGCGCACAGGCGGCCTATTATGAACGCCGCTTCGGCGTGAAGCTGAACCCCGAGACGCAGGTGGTCGCCACCCTCGGCTCGAAGGAAGGCTTCGCCAACATGGCGCAGGCGATCACGGCGCCCGGCGACGTCATTCTGGTGCCGAACCCGTCTTACCCGATCCATGCCTTCGGGTTCCTGATGGCCGGCGCGGCGATCCGCTCGGTGCCCTGCGAGCCCGGCCCGGACTTCTTCCGGGCGCTGGAGCGCGCGGTGGTGCACTCCATCCCGTCGCCGCTCGCGCTCGTGCTGTGCTACCCGTCGAACCCCACCGCCTGCGTGGCCGATCTCGACTTTTACAAAGACTGCGTCGCCTTCGCGAAGAAGCACGATTTGATCCTGCTCTCCGATCTCGCCTACTCCGAGGTCTATTTCGACGACAACCCGCCGCCCTCCGTGCTTCAGGTGCCGGGTGCCATGGACGTGACGGTCGAGTTCACCTCCATGTCCAAGACCTTCTCCATGGCCGGCTGGCGCATGGGCTTCGCCGTCGGCAATGAGCGGCTGATCGCGGCGCTGGCGCGGGTGAAGTCCTACCTCGACTACGGCGCCTATACGCCGATCCAGGTCGCGGCGACCGCCGCGCTCAATGGTCCGCAGGACTGCATCGCCGACATGCGGGCGGTCTACAAGAAGCGCCGCGACGCGCTGGTGGATAGCTTCGGCAAGGCCGGCTGGGACATTCCGGTGCCGACCGCCTCGATGTTCGCCTGGGCGCCCATTCCCGAGAAATTCCGCCATATGGGCAGCGTCGAGTTTGCCAAGCTGCTGATCGAAAAGGCGGATGTGGCCGTCGCTCCCGGCGTCGGCTTTGGCGAGCATGGCGACGACTATGTCCGCATCGCGCTTGTGGAGAACGAGCAGCGCATCCGGCAGGCCGCGCGCAATGTCCGCCGGTTCCTTGAAACCGGCGCCGAAACATTGCACAACGTCGTCCCTCTCGCCGCGGCGCGCTGACGCTCGGTCCTCCCGAACGGCGCCGCTATCTGGTCTTCTGTTGAGTTCGGACACACTATGGCGACGCCGCTGAAAATTGGCATCGCCGGCCTCGGGACGGTCGGCGCGGGCGTGGTGCGCATGCTGGCGCGTCGCAAGGATGAGATCGCCGCCCGCACCGGGCGCGCGGTCGAGGTGGTGGCGGTGAGTGCCCGCGACCGCTCGCGCCATCGCGACTGCGATCTCTCGGGTATCCGCTGGTTCGACGACGCGGTCGAACTCGCCCGCGATCCCGGCATCGATGTGTTCGTCGAGCTGATCGGCGGCCACGAAGGCACCGCCAAGGCGGCGGTGGAGGCGGCGCTGGCCGCTGGGCATACCGTCGTCACCGCCAACAAGGCGCTTCTCGCCCATCACGGTGTCGCGCTCGCGGCCGCGGCTGAAGCCAAGGGCGTCGGCATCCGTTTCGAGGCCGCGGTTGCCGGCGGCATCCCGGTCATCAAGACCCTGCGTGAGGCGCTGCTCGGCAACCGGATCGCGCGCGTCTCCGGCATTCTCAACGGCACCTGCAACTACATCCTCACGCGCATGCGCGACGAGGGGCTGTCCTTCGAGACCTGCCTCGATCAGGCGCAGCAGCTCGGTTACGCGGAGGCCGATCCGACCTTCGATGTCGATGGTTTCGACACGGCCCACAAGCTCTCGCTGCTTGCCGCGCTGGCCTTCGGCGTGCAGCCGGACCCCGACGCCATCCATGTCGAGGGTATCCGCTCCATCACGCTGCAGGATCTCGAAGCAGCGGATGAACTTGGCTACCGCATCAAGCTGCTGGGCGTCGCCGCCCGTGCGGGCGACGCGGTGGAACTTCGCGTGCACCCGACCATGGTGCCCAAGCATTGGCCCATCGCGCAGGTGTCGGGCGTGACGAACGCGGTGGCGATCGACGGTGATGCCGTGGCGCTCACACTGGTCGGCCCCGGCGCGGGCAGCGACGCCACGGCCTCCGCCGTCGTCGGCGACATCTGCGATCTCGCCAGCGGTGCCGCCGGCACGCCTTTCGCCTGGAAGGCCGAGACGCTGCGGCCGGCCGGCAAGCCTGCAATCCAGCGTCATGAAGGTGGGTATTATATCCGCCTCGCGGCGGTTGATCGGCCTGGAACGGCGGCCGCCATTGCCCGCCATATGGCCGAGCAGAACATCTCGCTCGAGTCCATAATGCAGCATCGGCGTGGCCGTCCGCACGGCGGCGACCGGGCTGACAGCGCGGAGGATCCGGCGCCGGTGGTGCTGATCACCTACGCCACGAACGAGGACGCGGTGCGCCGCGCGATTGCCGCCATCGACCTCGATGGCGTTATCGCCCAGCCCCCGCAGGTGATACGGATCGAGAAGGACTGAGAGGGGCTGGGACGATGACGGAAGAAATTACGGTCAAGGCAGGCCAGGCGCTCGAGCGAATCCTGACGCTCGAACTCGTGCGCGTCACCGAACGCGCGGCGGTGGCTTCCGCCAGCCTGCGTGGCCGCGGCGATGAGAAGGCGGCCGACAAGGCGGCCGTGGACGCCATGCGCCGAGAGTTGAACCGGCTGCCGATCGCCGGCCGCATCGTCATCGGTGAAGGTGAGCGCGACGAGGCGCCGATGCTGTTCATCGGTGAGGAAGTCGGCACCGGCAAGGGTCCGGCGGTGGACATCGCGGTCGATCCGCTGGAAGGCACCACGCTCTGCGCCAAGAGCATGCCCGGCTCCATTGCCGTCATGGCCATGGCCGAGGGTGGCACGCTGCTCTACGCGCCCGACGTCTACATGGACAAGATTGCCATCGGTCCCGGCTATCCGAAGGGCACGATCGACATCGAGGCGACCCCGGAAGAGAACATCAATTCGCTGGCCAAGGCCAAGGGCGTCAAGCCTTCCGAGATCACCGCGCTCATCCTTGACCGGCCGCGCCATGCGGCCATCATCGAGGCCGTGCGCAAGACCGGGGCGGCGGTGCAGCTCATCACCGACGGTGACGTCGCGGGCGTGATCCACACTACGAACCCGGACGAGACCGGCGTCGACATCTATCTGGGAACCGGCGGCGCGCCGGAGGGCGTGCTGGCCGCGGCGGCGCTGCGTTGCATCGGCGGCGAGATGTACACCCGTTTGATCCTCGACACCGAGGAGAAGCGCGAGCGCGCCAAGAAGATGGGCGTTTCCGACCCGAAGAAGATCTACACCATCACCGACATGGTGCGCGGCGATTGCTTGATCGCGGCGACCGGCGTGACCACCGGCAATCTGCTCAAGGGCGTTAAGTACGAGCGCGGCGTGGTGAAGACCCACACCGTGGTCATGCGCTCCGCCTCCGGCACGGTGCGCTGGATCGAGGCCGAACATCGCGACCTCAGCAAGTTCCATCTGGATTGATCGCACGCGCGGCCTTCCCGCGGCGGTTGGAAAGGGCGCCCGGCGGCGCCCTTTTTGCTGCGCGGGCCGCGGGCGTTGCGCCGCCCCCCTCTCAGGACGCCCCGTCTCGGGACGCCGGCTTGCGGGAAAGCCGGCTTCGCATTACCTCGGTCTTTGGAACTCGCTCGGTGTGCTGTATACCAGAGCCGCAGCCGACCGGCATTCCGCAAGAATGCAAAGCCAATAGCGAAGGGAACGACCCATGCCCGCTTCTCATTCCGAGCTTCCCGCCCTGCTGAAGAAGATCGATGAGCTGATCGCCGCCGAGAATTTCAAGGAGGTCGCCGCGACCTTTGCGGCCTTCGTCGCGGAACATCCGACGACGACCTATCTCGCCGCCGAGCCGATCCCCTTCAAGCTCAACACGTTCCTGTCGAAGAAGTACGGCTCCTCCGCGACCACGACCTTCACGCTGCGCAACACCACCTGGACGTCCGACACCAAGGCCGCGCTGAACGCGGGTCCGGACGCCTTCGCCGCGCTCGTCGCCAAGTACGATGCGGAAGTGGCGGAGAACGCCAGGAATGC
>JAEZMI010000265.1 GCA_023414975.1 Pseudomonadota bacterium
CAGCCGCTCCTCGCCCGAGCCGAGGCGCAGCGGGCGGGTTTCGCCGGCGGTCGTGAAGCGGGCGAGCGCGGCGGCCACCGGCCGGCGCCGCGCGGGAAGCAGGGCGCCGAGGAGGATGAGCCCGCCGATCGCCAGAGCCGGCGCGGGAGCCAGCGCTTCCATCCAGACCGCACCGCCAAGGCCCAGCGCCGCCGCGCCCAGCGGCCCGCGCGCGCCGGCGAGGCGCCCGGCGAGCGTGTCCTGCGCCGGAGGCGGGTGGACGGGAGAGGCGGGGTCGCTGGCCATGCGGACCGATTCCTGAGCGCGGGGGTTTTCGCTATGCTCGCCATGCCGATGTGAATCGGCTCCCCGCGCGAGCATGAACGAATCCGCGCCTTATTGTACAGCTGCGAGACTTCCATATGACGAGCAAGCGGGAAACGGCCGCCAAAGATCCGGCGGGCCGCAAGAGTACCAAAAGCGGTGCCGCGAAGAAGGCCAAAAAGGCGGCCGGCAGCAAGGCCACCAGCACCGCCACGGCGCTGTCCGCTCCCCTTGCCGGGGCGAGCGGCATCGACGGCGAGGAGAGCCGCCTTGCGCGGGCGCTGGCCGGCTTTTCCGTGGACGCGCCGGAGCTGCCGGAGATCATCGGGGCCCGCGCCTATGGCAGCGGCAACTATCCCTACACGGACCGGCCCAAACGCAAGGTCTATGAGGAAGAGCTGCGCGCGCTGCAGATCGAGCTGCTCAAGGTGCAGGAATGGGTGAAGAAGGCGCGCGAGCGCATCGTCATCGTGTTCGAGGGGCGGGACGCCGCCGGCAAGGGCGGCACGATCCACCGCTTCGTGCAGCATCTCAACCCGCGCTATGTGCGGGTGGTCGCGCTCGACAAGCCGACCGAGATCGAGAGCGCCCAATGGTATTTCCAGCGCTATGTCGCGCACCTGCCCTATAAGGGTGAGATCGTGATCTTCGACCGCTCCTGGTACAATCGCGGCGTGGTCGAGCCGGTGATGGGCTACTGCACCCCGGCGCAGACCACGCAGTTCCTCGACCAGGTGCCCACTTTCGAGAAGATGCTGGTCGATGACGGCATCCGCCTGTTCAAGATCTGGCTCGACATCGGACGCGAAATGCAGCTGAAGCGGCTCCATGACCGGCACCAGGATCCGCTGAAGCGGTGGAAGCTCTCGCCGGTCGACCTCGCCGCCCCCTCGCGCTGGGACGCGATCTCGGCGGCCCGCAACGCCATGATCGAGGCGAGCCACACGCCCGCCGCGCCGTGGACGGCGGTGCTCTCCAACGACAAGATGCGTGCCCGGCTCGGCGCCATCCGCCAGATACTCTCCCACCTGCCCTATGACGGGCGCGACGACCGCGTGGTGGGCGTACCCGATCCCGCCATCGTCATGGATGGCCGGACCTTTGTTGAACGCCACGCGTTGTGAGGTATCACGGTCGCGGCGCGGGGATGGGCGGCAGAGTGGGGCATGATGCGGGCGGGAGCAGAATGTGGCGGGCGGATGCAGCGGCGTGAGATGAGCAAGGAACGGTTGGGCGGCCTTGCGCTGATCGGCGCGACGCTCGCGGGCGCCCTTTCGCTGCCGCCGTCCGCTGAGGCGGGCGAGCCGCTGCCGCGCCCCCGCGTCGATTATCAGCTCACCGCCAGGGGGCCGCAGGGCGCCACCATGAAGATCGCCCACAGCGGCGAGCGCATGCGGCTCGAGGTGCGCCAGAGCGACATTCCCGGCGACATGACTGGCATCGTCGATCTCGTGCGCAACCGCATGCTGATGCTCGTGGCCATTCCCGGCATGGGCAACCGGGCCTTCGACATCGACCTGCCCGAAGACTTCGCCGCGCTCGATCCCGGCGGCGAAGGCGTACGCACCGGCACCGACAGCGTGGCGGGCGAGACCTGCCACATCTGGCGGACCCGCGGCGATCGCAGCGGCACGCCGGTCGAAGCCTGCATCACCGAGGACGGCATCGCGCTGCGCGCCCGCGCCGAGGTCAGCGGCAAGCCGCGCGTGATTTTCGAGGCGGTCGAGCTGGTGCGCGCGCCGCAGGACGCCAGGCTGTTCGAGCTGCCGCAGGGCGCGAAGGTGACACGCCTGCCCTCGGGCATGGAAAGCATGGTTCCCGGCTTGCCAGGCCTGCTGCGCTGAGCCGTAGGGCTCGGCTCCCCGCTCAGCTCGCCGCGCGGCGCGGCGCTTCGTCCGCCGCGGGCTCCAGGACCGGCGGCTCCGCCAGGGGATTGACCGAAACCGAGGGCGGGGGAACGCGGCGCTTGCGCCGGCTCATCCGCAGCTCGCGCACGCCCAGGATCAGCAGCGCCAGCGTGAACGGCGTCACATAATAGAGCAGCCGCAGCAGCAGCAGGGAGCCGAGCAGCGCTTCGGTCTCGAACTGCGCCAGGGCGACCAGCATGGCCGCGTCGAACACGCCGAGGCCGCCCGGCGCATGGCTGGCGAAGCCGAGCAGCGTCGCGGAAATGAAGACGACGCCCAGGGCGATCGGGTCGATATAGGGGGTCTGCGGCATCAGCACATACATGGCGGCCGCGCAGCAGGACAGATCGATGATGCCGATGCCGATCTGCAGCAGGGTGAGCTTCCAGCCGGGCAGCGTCACCTTCCAGTGCCCTTCGCCCACGCCGATGCGGCGCGGCTTGAGGCCGACCCAGATGATGTAACCGGCCAGCCCGGCGAGCAGGCCGAGCCCGATCAGCCGGTTCACCCAGGGCGGCAGCTGGTCGACGGAACTCGCCGCCCAGGGCTCGATGGAGATGCCGAGGCCGAGAATGGCGATATTGCCGAGCCAGAAGGTCAAGCCGGTGATGAAGCAGAGCTTCGCCACATCCACCGCGCCGAGGCCATGCGCGGAATAGATGCGGTAGCGCACCGTGCCGCCGGTGAAGGCGGAGAAGCCGACATTGTGGCCGATGGAATAGGAGGTGAAGGAGGCCAGCGCCGCCGTGCGGTAGGGCACATGCGATTTGCCGATGGTGCGCAGGGCGAACCAGTCATAGAAGGTGAGGGTGAAATAGGCCGCGGCGACGAACAGGGCGGCGAGGGCGACGCGCCATGGGTCCGTGTCGGTCAGGGCGTCGAACACCTCGGCCGGGCGGATATTGCGGAGCATTTCATAGAGCACCACGGCGGCGATGCCGATGATGACGAGACTGGCGACCACGCCCAGCGTGTGCCAGCCCAAATGCCCCCTCAGCCATGCGATCATGGCCTTAAGCCCCTTCATGACGCACTCACCATCATCCTTGCCGCCTTCGTGGTGGTTCGGGCAGCCCTATCAGACCAGGGCCCGGCGGGAAACCGCTTAGGCGACCGGGCGGCGCATTACCGCACGCGACATATCCACCTCGCCGCGCCCACCTCACGCCATGTTCCGCATCGCGGCATGTCGGCAGGGTCGGGCCGGCGCGGCGGCTTGTGCGGGCAGATAGGGGCGCGCACGTGGCGGGACGAGGGCCCTCGCGCCAGCGTGAACGCCACCCGCCGGCGGCTCAGAGCCGCACCGGGTAGCCGATCTCGATGGTGCGCGGCCGAGGCAGGCCGAACCGGTCCACCGAGCGCTCGGCGTTGCGCGCGAGGAAGGCGAAGAGGTGGGCGAGCAGGTCGCGCACCCCGCGTATGTCCTCGGGCGGGATGATGCGCTCATGGCCTATGACATAGACCGACTCGTCGGGATCGATGCCCTGCGCGTAGAGCGCTGGCCCGAGCACCGCCGGCACGTCGATGGGCTGCATGTAGCCGAAGCGCACATCCACCCGCACATGGGACGCGTCGAGCGGCAGCACGCGCACGCGCTCGTCCACCGGCACGCGCGGGCGCGACGCGATCCAGACCGAGACGATGACCGATTTCTGGAACTGCACATTGAGCAGGTCCGACACCCGCCCGAGCGCCACCGGCGTCACCGCGCCGCCGCGGGCGAGGAAGATGGCGGTGCGCGGGCTTATCGCGCAGGAAGGCGGACGGCCCCGCGCGATGAAGGCGTCGAGCGGCTCGGTGAAGCGGCGCTGCTGGATGCCGAGACCTTCGAGCCCACGCCGCCAGGACACCATGATGACGAGAACGATCGCCGCGATGGTGACAGGCAGCCAGCCGCCGTCGTGCAGCTTGGTCAGGTTGGCGAGGGCGAAGGACACGTCGATCACCGCCAGCCCGCCGGCGAGCAGGACCAGCGCCGGCAGAGGCCAGTGCCAGCTTCGGCGGACATAGGCGACGAAGAGGATGGTGGTCGACACCATCGCCATGGCGACGGCGATGCCATAGGCAGAGGCGAGCCGGTCCGACGAGCCGAAGGACACGACGATCAGCGCGCAGGCGACCATCATGATCCAGTTCAGCCGGCCGACATAGATGTGCTGGTCGTTGTGCTCGCTGGTGTAGCGAATGCGCATCGGCGGCAGATAGCCGAGTTCGATGGCCTGCTTGGCCAGCGAGAACACGCCGGTGATGATGGCCTGCGAGGCGATGACGGTGGCGGCCGTCGCGAGAAACAGCAGCGGCACGTCGAAGACGTCGGGCGACAGGTCGTAGAACGGGTTGCGCACCGCATCGCGGTTCACCAGCACGATGGCGCCCTGCCCGTAATAATTCAGCAGCAGCGCCGGCATGGCGACGAGCAGCCAGGCACGGGTGATGACCTTTCGGCCGAAATGGCCGAGATCGGCGTAGAGCGCCTCGCCGCCGGTGATGGCGAGGAAGGTCGCGCCGAGCACGGCGCCGGCGAACCAGATGTGATCGTTCAGCAAAGCGAGGCCATAGCGCGGGTCGAGCGCCCACAGCACATGCGGCGCCTGCAGGATGCCGTGGATCCCGAGCGCCCCGAGCGCGACGAACCAGAGCAGCATCACCGGCCCGTAAAAGGCGCCGATCCGCTCGGTGCCCGCGCGCTGCGAGAAGAAGACGAGGAGGATCACCAGCACGGTGACGGCAACGATCCAGTGATCGAGCGCCGGCGCGATGACCTCCAGTCCCTCGATGGCCGACAGGACGGACATGGCCGGCGTCAGCACCCCGTCGCCGATCAGCATGGCGGCGCCCACGAGGCCGGCGATGAGCAGGAGGAGCCGCTTGCCCGTGGCGCTGCGATGCAGGTCGAGCAGCGTGACCAGGGCCAGAATGCCGCCTTCGCCGTCATTGTCGGCCCGCAGGACGAGCGACACGTATTTGATGGTGATGGAGAGGATGATGGCCCACGTCACCAGCGAGAGCAGGCCGAGGACATCATGATCGGTCACGCCCTGGCCGCCGACCGCCAGCATGCCCTGCTTGAAGGCATAGAGCGGGCTGGTGCCGATGTCGCCGAAGACCACGCCGAGGGCGGCGAGTTCGGCAGCGAGGGGCAGGGTTCGGCCGGCGGTGCCGCTGCGGCTAGCCATGATGTGTCCGGTTTGCCCCCCTGCACGCCGACGGCGTCGATGTCCGGCGCGAGGCGCCGCCGTACCGTCGTTGCACAAGGGATTTCGGCGTCATCGGGTTCCGCATCGCAAACCGGCCGGGGCACGGCAGCGCAGCATTACCTTGCTCTGGCACGCACGCCAAGAGGAAACCCGGCGGAGCGTGAGGCCGTCACCCGGCAAGGCTTAACGAATGAGCCTCATGAGGCCGACGCGAGAGCCGCCGCCTCGAAACGCTGAGCGGGCGGCAAGGCTGAGGGAGGAGGATTGGGGGGCGGAATTAACCCTCCTCCCTCGACCATCGGTTCAGGCATTCTCGAAAGCTTGCGGGACCTTCGAACCCGTACCGCGGCCTGAACCGAACCATAGCGAAGTGCCGGGAGGGCAGCAAGATAAACTGAACGGTTTGGTCAACAACCCCGACGAAGCTCGGATCGCGGGCCTCCCCTTTGGCCGGCGGGCGCTTCGTGGCATGGTGCGCAACGGAGGCCTCGACCTTTTTCCCGCCCGATTTGCCTCGAACGGATAGTGATCGTGAACATCCAGGACACCGCCGCCGCCGAGACGGATGCCGCCGCTCATGCGGCGCCCGCGCTGGCCCGCGACAAGACGCGGCAAATCCTGATCGGGGCGCGCGACGTGTTCCTGACGCAGGGCTATGACGGCGCCAGCATGGGCGAGATCGCGCGGGTCGCGGGCGTCTCTAAGGGCACGCTTTATGTGTATTTCGACTCAAAGGAGGCGCTGTTCGCGGCGCTGGTGCGCGAGCAATGCGCGCAGACCGCCGAAAGCTGCTTTGTCCTAGACCCGGATGAGGATGTGGCGAGCGCGCTGACCGCGCTCGGCCACCGCTACATCCGGGCGATGATCAAGAGCGCCAATATCAGCACGGTCCGCATGGTGATCGGCGTGGCGGAGAAACTGCCGGAGATCGGGCGCATCTATTACGCCTCCGCCCAGGAGCGCGCCGTGTCGCTGCTCTCGGACTGGCTGCGGCTCAAGATCGCGCAGGGCGAGCTCGCCATCGACGATGTGGAGCTGGCGGCCTGGCAGTTCGTGATCGGCTGCCATTCGCGCATCGTCATGTCCAACTTCTTCTGCGGGACATCGGTGTCGGACGAGGAGATCGAGCGGGTGGTGAGCTTTACCGTCGGCTTCTTCATGAGCGCGTTCGGCCGCCAGCGACGGCCCGCCGACCGCCCGGCGCCCTGTTCCGTCTAAACAACGCGGCTCACGGCGCCACCCGCATGCCGGCTCGTCGGCGCTACGGCCCGGCGCCTTCGCCGCCGGCGAACAGCGCGGTGAGGCCTTCCCGGTAGGTGGGGTATTGCAACGGCCCGCCGATCAAGCCGTGCAGCCGCCCGTTCCGCACGCGCCGGTTGTCCGCCCAGAAGGACAACGCCATCGCCGACATCGTCGCCGCGGCGACCTCGAACGGCACCGCCGGCGGCGGCTCCACGCCGAGCAGGCCGGCCGCGAAGCGCACCGGCGCGCAGGACGGGGAGGGCTCGTCGTCCACCACATTCACCACGCCCTCGAAACCCCGCGCCGCCGCGGCCGCGATGGCGCCGGCGATGTCGGCGACATGGATGCGGTTGAACACCTGCCCCTCGCGCTCGATGCAGCGGGCCGTCCCGGCGCGGATGTCGAGCAGAGCGTTGCGGCCCGGCCCGTAAATGCCGCCGAGGCGCAGAATGGCGACCGGCCGGCCTGCCGCCCGCCCCGCCGCCCGCCAGGCCGCCTCGGCGGCGACACGGCGCCGCGCGCGCGGTGCCTCCGCATCGAGCGGGGAATCCTCGTCGATCCAGGCGCCGCCGCTGTCGCCATGCACCCCGATGGTGGAGAGATAGATGAGCGGCCCCCGCCCCCTGCCGGCGGCCAACGCGGCGCCGAGCGGCCCGAGAAAGGGATCGCCGGTCTCGCCCGGCGCAGCGGAGGCGAGCACGACATCGGCGACTTCGAGCGCCGCGCGCAGGGCATCGCTCGGGACGCCATCGACGCCGATCATCTCGACGGCCGCCGCGTGGCGTGTCGCGTGGCGCGCCTGTTGACCTCCCTCGGCCGGCGGGGTGCGGGTGGTGCCGATCACGCGGGAGAAGCCGTCACCGTGGCGGGCGACGAAGTGCCGGGCGCAATAGCCATAGCCGAGGCAGAGAAGCGTGGTCATGCGAACATCCCGTCGGCCGGCAGCGCGCGACCGGCGTCGAGCGCATGCCGCCATTCCGCCCGCACCTCCGGGTCGGTCTCGCCGGCATGGGCGGCGGCATGCCGGGCGAGCGCCTCGGCATCAGTGAGCCGCGATAAGGCCCATACCGCCGCCCCGCGCACCAAAGGCGCGTCGTCGGCCAGAAGCCGTTCCGCTGCCGGAACGAGCGACATGTCGCCGGAATTGCCGATGGCGATCAACACGTTGCGCAGGAAACGGACACGTCCCGTGCGCTTGATCGGGCTTTTGGCGAAACGGGCGCGGAAGGCGGCGTCGTCCAATTGCGCCAGTTCGGCGAGCGGCGGCGCGCGGTTCTCGTCGCGGGCGGCGAGCCGCGCCTCATGGCCGGTTTGCGCGAACTTGTTCCACGGGCAGGCGGCGAGACAATCGTCGCAGCCATAGATGCGGTTGCCGATCCCGGCGCGCAGGTCGCGCGGGATCGGCCCGGCATGCTCGATGGTGAGATAGGAGACGCAGCGCCGCGCATCGAGCCGGTAGGGCGCGGGGAAGGCATCGGTCGGGCAGGCGTCGAGGCAGGCCCGGCAGGAGCCGCAATGGTCGGTCTCCGGCGCGTCCGGCGGCAGCGCCAGCGTTGTGGCGATGGCGCCGAGGAACAGCCAGGAGCCCTTGGCGCGCGACACGAGATTGGTGTGCTTGCCCTGCCAGCCGAGCCCGGCGGCGGCGGCCAGCGGCTTTTCCATCAGCGGTGCGGTGTCCACGAACACCTTCACCTCGACCGCCTCCGGCCCGCCCGCGCGCGGCACGAAGCGCGAGCAGATGCGCTTGAGCTTGCCCTTGATCAGCTCGTGATAATCGTCGCCGCGGGCATAGACGGAGATCGCGCCGCGCGAGCGGGCGGCGAGCACCGCGCGGGGGTCCTCGTCCGGCCCGTAATTGAGTCCGAGCATGACCACGGCACGCACCTGCGGCCACAGCCGCGCGGGCGCGACGCGGCGCTCGGCGGTCTCGGGCATCCAGGCCATACCGCCATGATGGCCCTCGGCGATCCATTGCTGAAGGCGCGGGCCCGCCTCGGGGATGGCATCGGGCGCGGCGACGCCCACCACGTCGAAGCCTTCCGCGCGGGCGAGATCGGCGATCAGCGCCTTGGCGGCGGCCGGCTCTAGAAGTCGAGATCCGCGTAGCACGGCGCCGGCGGCATCCCCGCCATGGTCACGGCGAGCAGCGGCCGGAAGGCCGGACGCGACTTGATCCGCGCGTACCAGATCTTCGCTCCCTCATCCTCGTCCCACGGCACGTCGCCCAGATAGTCGACGCAGGAGATATGCGCGGCGGCGGCCAGGTCGGCATAGCTCATCCGGTCGCCCGCCAGCCAGTTCCGCGATTTCAGCAGCCAGCCGATATAGTGCAGATGATAGCGGATATTGGAGCGCGCCGCGCGGATCACCGGCATGTCCGGCGGGCCGCCCCCCAGTTCGCGCGGCATATAGCGCTTGTACACCTTCTCGCGCACCAGCGGCTCGGACACCTCCGCGTAGAATTTGTGGTTGAACCACGCCGCGAGCCGGCGCACCTCGACGCGGGCATAAATGTCCGGCGGCAACAGCCGGCGGTCTCCCATCGCGTGGCCGCGCGTCTCGTCGATATATTCGGTGAGGGTGTCGACGCCCGGCACGACGAAGCCGTCATCCTCCACCAGCACGGGCGTGGTGCCCGCCGGGTCGAGCATCAGGAATTCGGGGCGCCGCTCCCAGGCCCGCTCCTCGATCAGCGAAGGCGCGATGCCCATCTCGCCGAGCGCGAGGCGGACGAGGCGCGAATGCGGGCAGAAGGGATGATGATAAAGCTGCATTGTCCGGGAAAAGCCTCGGCACGCGCCGACGACGGCGCCGCCTGCAGGACCGATCTAGAAGGGTTGACGCCTCATCGCAAGTTATCGCGGCGTCAACATGGCACCCGGCCGTGCCGCTGCGCAGGGCTGCGGTCACGGATTTTTCGCAGCAGGGTGTAAGAATCGTTAACGTGGCGCCCGCATCCGCGCCTCATCCGGCGGGCACAGACAGGAGGCCCCTCTCATGGCGAACGGACCCGAGCACGGCAGCTTCATCTGGAACGAGCTGAACACCCACGATCCCGAGAAGGCGAAGGCCTTCTATGGCGCGACGCTCGGCTGGGCGTTCGAGACCCGGCCGATGGACGAAGGGTTCGACTACACGATCATCCGGCAAGGCGACCGCCAGGTCGGCGGCATCTTCCGGCTCGACGGCCCGGAGTTCGAGGGCATGCCTGACCACTGGATGGCCTATGTCGGCGTGGACGATGTCGACGCCCGCCTCGCCAAGGTCGAGGCCGCCGGCGGGAGCGTCATCCGCCCGGCCTTCGATGTGGCGGGCGTCGGGCGAATCGGCATCGTGCGCGATGCGACCGGAGCCTATCTCGCCTGGATGACGCCGCGCATGTGAGCCGGCTCGTGCCGGCTAAGTCGCTGGCAGATCACGCGATTCGGCCCAGTGTCATGCGTGTGGCATAAAAACGGCGCAAGCGTGAACGGGCGCGGCCTGGCGCCGCCCCCCGTTTCTGACCGCCCACCACGGCCCGCGACCCATCCGCGTCGGGCCCGCTTATCCAAGGAACAGCGACGCATGCAGATGACGGCTTCCCCCATCCGCGCCAGCGGCTATTCGATCCTCGAAGGCAGCCCCGAATTCGACGATCTCGGCGGCCATCTGGACGAAGCAGAGGCACTCGGCGTCGATCTGGTGGAACTGCCGGCCTATGCCTGGCACCTCATCGTCGGCGGGCGGCTCCTCAAGAACCGGCTGGACGATCTGGCGCTCGCCGTCTCCGGCCGCAGGCTCGGCTACTCCGTGCATGGCACGCTCGCCATCAACCTGATGGACATTCCCGAGCGTCTGCCGCGCCACGAAGACGTGCTGGCCGCCAATATCGAGATCGCCGCCGCGCTCGGCGCCAGGCACCTCGTGATGCACACCGGCCATGTGTCCGACCCGGCTGACGACATCGAGGTCGCCTATGCCCGCCAGCGGGAAGCCCTGGTGCGGGCGGGCGACAAGGCCGCGAGCCTCGGCGTCACGCTGTGCGTGGAAAACATCTTCCGCTTCGGCGGCGTGCGCGAGACGGCGACCCCGGCCAAGCTCGCCGGGGAACTCGCGGCGATCGAACATCCCGCGGTGCGGGCGACGCTCGATGTCAGCCACGGCTACATACGCTGCACCGATGCGCGGCTCGATCCCATCGCCGAGATGGCCGAGCTCGCCCCCTATGTGGCGCATTTCCACCTGCACGATTCCTTCGGCCGGCCGAAGGAGATGTGGACCTACCACGAGGCGGAGGCCGTCGCGCTCGGCGAGGGCGACCTGCACCTCCCCATCGGCTGGGGCTCCATCGACTGGGACGCGGTCGTCGAGGCGGTCCGGCCCGCGCCGGGGGCGGTCGCGGTGATGGAACTCGACCCCCGCCATTGGCGCGAGCTGAAGGACCAGGTCGCGGTGCTCCAGAGCCTCGCCGCCCGCTTCCGCAGCCCGGCGGCGCTCGCCGCCTGAACCTTCCCGTATCCATCTGGACAGACCGGTAGCGCGGTGGCACTGATCACCCTGGACGCGCGTCGTCGGCGCGAGGGGGAAATACCGTGTCATCGCCGCTTCCGGTCACGCCGGATCATCTGCCTTTCTTCGTCACCGCGCCGGGAGAGACAGACGTCCTGCTCGGCGTGGCGATCGCCACGCTGATCGGCGCCGTGCTGTTGGGCGGCGTCGTGTTCCTCACGCTGCATTCGCTGCCCGAGCGGATCGCCCATAAGACCCAGAAGCTGCAGATGGAAATCGTCGCGGTGCTGTGCCTCTTGGCGCTGTTCACCCATGTCCATCTGTTCTGGGTCGCGGCGCTGCTGCTGGCCTTCATCGACCTGCCGGATTTCGGCACGCCGCTGACCCGCATCGCCCGCGGCGTTGAAAGGCTGGCGGGCACACCGCCGCCCGAGGACACCCCGGCCACGCCGGGAGAGAGCCACGGCGCCGGGAGCCACCCCCATGCTTGAGCTGCTGCTGTGCTCGCTGGTGACCGTGTTCCCGGACTATCTGTTCCGCCGCTACGCCCAGGGAAAGCGGCTCGGGCGCGAGATCACGCTCTATTCCGTTTGGTACGAGCTGCGCTGGGGCATTACCGCCTGTCTGATGCTCACGGTGGGGCTGATCGCCGTGATCTTTTACAACCACCCCTCCTCCAGCAACGTCACCGCCTATTTCCGCGCGGTGCCCATCGTGCCGGAAGTGGGCGGCCGGGTGAGCGAGGTTCTGGTCGGTCCGAGCGCCGAGGTCGCCGCCGGCCAGGTGCTGTTCCGGCTGGACGACTCGCTGCAAAGGGCCCAGGCCGACACCGCCCGCCAGCGCATCGCTGAAACAGATGCCGCGCTCGCCACCGCCCGCGCCGACATCGCCGCCGCCGACGGGCAGTTGCGTCAGGCCGAGAGCAGCCTGCAACAGGCCCGCGACGAATTGGAAACGCGGCGCGAGCTGCAGCAGCGCAACGCCGGCGTGGTGAGCACGCGCGAGATCGAGCGGCTGCAGAACATCGTCGACGGCCGCGAGGGCGGGGTTGCCGCCGCCCTCGCGGCCCGCGAGGCGGCGCAGGCCCGCGCCACCCTGCTGCTGCCGGCGCAGAAGGCGAGCGCCGAGGCGGCGCTGGCTGAGGCATTGGCGGCGCTCGACAAGACCGTGATCCGAGCCGGCACCGCCGGCCGGGTGGAACAGTTCGCCCTGCGGGTCGGCGATCTCGTCAGCCCGATGTTGCGGCCAGCCGGCGTGCTCATTCCCGAAGGCGCGGGCCGCCAGCGCCTCATCGCCGGCTTCGACCAGATCGAGGCGCAGGTGCTGCGGCCGGGCATGGTGGCCGAGGCGCTGTGCCTGTCGAAGCCGCTCACCATCATCCCGATGGTGGTGACGGATGTGCAGGATGCCATTGCCGCCGGACAGGTGCGCGCCGCCGAGCTGCTTCAGGACGCCCGCCAGGTCGTCGCGCCGGGCACGCTGACGGTGATGCTGGAGCCGCTTTACGAAGGCGGGCTTGCCGGGGTGCCGCCGGGTTCGAGCTGCATCGCCAACGCCTATTCCAATAATCACGCGCGGCTCGCCTCGGGCGAGGTCGGCGGTCTCACGGCGGTTTATCTCCACATGGTCGACACGGTGGCGGTGGTCCACGCCCTGCTGCTGCGCCTCCAGGCCGTGATCCTGCCGCTGCGCGTCCTGGTGTTCAGCGGGCACTGAACGGGCCGGCGCGCCACGCCGACTTCACGAGACCGCGATTTTCGCCGCAGGCACCTTCTTGCGGCGGAAACGGGCGCCCCCTATATCGGCCCCGAACGGCGCGGATAGCGTCGTACCCAGTTGCTTTGGGGGCCGGTCCCGGGAGCTGGCGGTGGTTCGCCGCCGTCCTGTTCCTCTCCGGGTGCTTCAATAAGGTCCGGCCGGCCTGCCGGAAGGAGAAACAATATGTCTAAAGTCATCGGCATCGATCTCGGCACGACCAATAGCTGCGTCGCGGTCATGGAAGGCACCACGCCGAAGGTGATCGAAAACGCGGAAGGCGCGCGGACCACCCCGTCCATCGTCGCCTTCACCGAGGATGGCGAACGTCTCGTCGGCCAGCCGGCCAAGCGCCAGGCGGTGACGAACCCCGAGCGCACCTTCTTCGCGGTGAAGCGCCTCATCGGCCGCCGCTACGACGACCCGACCGTCGCCAAGGACAAGGGCCTGGTGCCCTACCAGATCGTGCGCGCCGACAATGGCGACGCCTGGGTGGAGGCCGACGGCAAGAAATATTCGCCCTCGCAGATCTCCGCCTTCACCCTGCAGAAGATGAAGGAGACCGCGGAGGCCTATCTCGGCGCCAAGGTCACGCAGGCGGTCATCACCGTCCCGGCCTATTTCAACGACGCCCAGCGCCAGGCCACCAAGGACGCCGGCAAGATCGCCGGCCTCGACGTGCTGCGCATCATCAACGAGCCGACCGCGGCCGCGCTCGCCTATGGCCTCGACAAGAAGTCGGCCGGCACCATCGCGGTCTACGACCTCGGCGGCGGCACCTTCGACGTGTCGGTGCTGGAAATCGGCGACGGCGTGTTCGAGGTGAAGTCCACCAACGGCGACACCTTCCTCGGTGGCGAGGACTTCGACATGCGCCTCGTCGGCTACCTCGCCGACGAGTTCAAGAAGGAGCAGGGCATCGACCTGCGCAACGACAAGCTCGCCCTTCAGCGCCTGAAGGAAGCCGCCGAAAAGGCGAAGATCGAGCTGTCGTCGGCCACGCAGACCGAGATCAACCTGCCCTTCATCACGGCGGATGCCTCGGGCCCGAAGCACCTCACCATGAAGCTCACCCGCGCCAAGTTCGAGGCGCTGGTCGACGACCTGATCCAGCGCACCGTCGAGCCCTGCAAGAAGGCGCTCAAGGATGCGGGCCTTTCGGCCGGGCAGATCGACGAGGTCGTGCTCGTCGGCGGCATGACCCGCATGCCCAAGGTCCAGGAAGTGGTGAAGCAGTTCTTCGGCAAGGAGCCCCACAAGGGCGTCAACCCGGATGAGGTGGTCGCCATCGGCGCCGCGATCCAGGCCGGCGTGCTCGCGGGCGACGTGAAGGACGTGCTGCTGCTCGACGTGACCCCGCTCTCGCTCGGCATCGAGACGCTGGGCGGCGTGTTCACGCGCCTCATCGACCGCAACACCACGATCCCGACCAAGAAGAGCCAGGTCTTCTCCACCGCCGAGGACGGGCAGACCGCGGTGACGATCCGCGTCTTCCAGGGCGAGCGCGAAATGGCGGCGGACAACAAGATCCTCGGCCAGTTCGACCTCGTCGGCATCCCGCCGGCGCCGCGTGGCGTGCCGCAGATCGAAGTCGCCTTCGACATCGACGCCAACGGCCTCGTCAACGTGTCGGCCAAGGACAAGGGCACCGGCAAGGAGCAGCAGATCCGCATCCAGGCCTCCGGCGGCCTGTCCGACACCGATATCGAGAAGATGGTGAAGGACGCCGAGGCGCACGCCGAGGAAGACAAGAAGCGCCGTGCCGTCGTCGAGGCGAAGAACCACGCCGAGGCGCTGGTGCATTCGACCGAGAAGGCGCTGTCCGAGCATGGCGACAAGGTCGGCGCGACGGAGAAGGGCGCCATCGAGACCGCCATCGCCGAGTTGAAGACCGCGCTGGAAGGTGACGACGCCGAGGCGATCGCCGCCAAGACCAACACGCTGGCGCAGGCCTCCCTCAAGCTGGGCGAGGCGATGTATGCCTCCCAGCAGGGCGGCGACGACGCGGGAGCGGCGCCCAAGGACGATGTGGTGGACGCCGAGTTCACCGAGGTCGACGACGACAAGAAGTCGGCCTGACCGCGTCACGGCTCATGCCGCCCCCGGAAGCGATTCCGGGGGCGGCATTCTGTTTTGAGTGCCGGACGATGCGGGCGCCCCCGGAGCCGCAAGGCTCGACGCGGAAAGCTCGATGCGGAAGGCTCGACGCGGCAGGATTCCTGCATGAAGCGGCTGCTTCGACCGGCACGGGAGCGCCTGCGCCACCTCATCCGGTCCAAACCGTGCGACGGCTCAACCATCCATGTCCAAGACCGATTATTACGAGCTGCTGGAAGTC
Organism: Pseudomonadota bacterium; assembly: GCA_023414975.1. Lineage (GTDB taxonomy): Bacteria > Pseudomonadota > Alphaproteobacteria > Rhizobiales > Xanthobacteraceae > Ancylobacter. The sequence goes on from JAEZMI010000265.1 coordinate 15,231, forward strand.
TCCCGCACCTGCAGTGACGGGGAACTGAAGAGCGCCTATCGCAAGCTCGCCATGAAGTGGCACCCCGACAAGAACCCCGGCAATGCCGAGGCCGAGGTGCGCTTCAAGGAAATCAGCGAGGCCTATGACTGCCTGAAGGATCCGCAGAAGCGCGCGGCCTATGACCGCTTCGGCCATGCCGCCTTCGAGAATGGCGGGGCGGGCGGGCCCGGCTTCGGGGCGGACTTCGCCTCGACCTTCTCCGACATTTTCGACGACCTGTTCGGCATGGCCGGCGGGCGGCGCGGCGGCGGCCAGCGCGGCGGGCGCGAGCGCGGCGCGGACCTGCGCTACAACATGGAGATCACGCTGGAGGAGGCGTTCTCCGGCAAGAACGCCACCGTGCGGCTGCCGACCTCCATCGTCTGCGAGACCTGTTCCGGCTCGGGCGCCAAGCCCGGCACGCAGCCCACCACCTGCCGCACCTGCGGCGGCGCCGGGCGCGTGCGCCAGGCGCAGGGCTTCTTCACGCTGGAGCGCACCTGCCCGAGCTGCCAGGGCCGGGGCCAGGTGATCGAGGACCCCTGCCCCGCCTGCGCGGGCGCCGGGCGCACCACCAAGGAGCGCACGCTCGAAGTCGCCATCCCCGCCGGCGTCGAGGACGGCACGCGCATCCGCTTGGCCAATGAGGGCGAGGCGGGCCTGAGGG
>JAEZMI010000303.1 GCA_023414975.1 Pseudomonadota bacterium
CACCCCGCTCACCGCGCTGAAACTCGCGGAAATCTACGCCGAGGCCGGCCTCCCGGAGGGCGTGTTCTCGGTGGTGCAGGGCTTTGCCGATACCGGCCGCCTGCTCACCCGCCACCCGGCCATCGCCAAGGTCTCGCTCACCGGCGAGGTCGGCACCGGCAAGAAGGTGATGGCCGATGCCGCCGGCACGCTGAAATACGTCACGCTGGAGCTCGGCGGGAAGTCGCCGCTCATCGTCTTCGCCGATGCCGATCTCGACGATGCCGTCTCGGCCGCGCTGCTGGCGAATTTCTACTCGGCCGGCGAGGTCTGCTCCAACGGCACGCGCGTCTTCGTCGAGGAGAGCGTGCGTCCGGGCTTCCTCGACAGGCTCGTGGCGCGCGTCGAGAAGATGGTGGTGGGCGACCCGCTGGACCCCGCCACCCATGTCGGCGCGCTGATCTCGCCCGAGCATATGGAGAAGGTGCTAAGTTACATCGAACGCGGCAAGGCGGAAGGCGCGCGGCTGCTGACCGGCGGCGCGCGCGTCACCGCGAACGGGCTCGACAAGGGCGCCTTCGTCGCCCCCACCGTGTTCGACGGCTGCGCCGACGGCATGGACATCGTGCGCGAGGAGATCTTCGGCCCGGTCATGGCGGTGCTGTCCTTCACCGACGAGGCGGAGGTGATCGCCCGCGCCAACGACACCCCGTTCGGCCTCGCCGCCGGCGTGTTCACCCGGGATATTGCCCGCGCCCACCGCGTCATCGCGCAGCTTGAGGCCGGCACCTGCTGGATCAACGCCTACAACATCACGCCCATCGAGCTGCCCTTCGGCGGGGCGAAGCAGTCCGGCCTCGGCCGGGAGAACGGCAAGGCCGCGATCGAGCACTACACGCAGGTGAAGAGCGTCTACGTCAATCTCGGCCGCGTCGAGGCGCCCTACTGATGGCCGCGCCCGTGGACATGGCCGACTACATCATCATCGGCGCCGGCTCGGCCGGCTGCGTGCTGGCCGACCGGCTGAGCACGGACGGCACCAGCCGCGTCGCCGTGCTGGAATTCGGCGGCTCGGACCGCTCGATCTTCATCCAGATGCCGTCGGCGCTGTCCATCCCGATGAACATGGCGAAATACAACTGGATGTACGAGACCGAGCCGGAGCCGGGCCTCGACGGGCGGCGGCTTCACTGCCCGCGCGGCAAGGTGCTCGGCGGCTCCTCCTCGATCAACGGCCTCGTCTATATGCGCGGCGCGGCGGCGGATTTCGACCGCTGGGCGAGCGAGGGCGCGCGCGGCTGGTCCTATGCCGATGTGCTCCCCTATTTCCGCCGCGCGGAAGGCCGGCGCGACGGCGGCGACGCGTATCGCGGCAGCGACGGCCCGCTCGCCACGCGCTACGGCACGCTGGAAAACCCGCTCTACCGCGCCTTCATCGAGGCGGCCCGGCAGGCGGGCTATCCGGCGAGCGACGACGTGAACGGCTACCAGCAGGAAGGCTTCGGCCGGATGGACATGACGGTGAAGGACGGCGTGCGCTGGTCCGCCGCCAACGCCTATCTAAAGCCGGCTATGAAGCGGCCCAATCTGCGCGTCGAAACCCATGCCCGCGTCGAGCGCATCCTGTTCGAGGGGCGCCGGGCGGTGGGCGTTGAATGGTCGCGCGGCGGCAAGACCCATACGCTGCGCGCCGCGCGCGAGGTCATCCTGTCCGCCGGCCCCATCGCCTCGCCGCAGATGCTCAAGCTGTCCGGCATCGGCGATGCGGATGAGCTGAAGAGCCATGGGCTCGACGTCGTCGCCCATCGCCGCGGCGTCGGCGAGAACCTGCAGGACCATCTGGAAATCTATTTTCAGCAGGCCTGCACGAAGCCGGTCAGCCTCTATGCGCAGATGGGCCTCGTCGCGCGCGGCCTCATCGGCGCGAAATGGCTGCTCACCCGGCAAGGGCTCGGCGCGACCAATCATTTCGAGGCCTGCGGCTTCATCCGCTCGCGCGCCGGCATCCCCTCTCCGGACATCCAGTACCATTTCCTCCCCTTGGCCGTGACCTATGACGGGCAGGGGCTGGCGAGCGAGCACGGCTATCAGGCCCATGTCGGGCCCATGCGCTCGAAGAGCCGGGGCTGGGTGCGGCTGCGCTCGGCCGACCCCGCCGACAAGCCCCGCGTGCAGTTCAACTACCTCACCCACCCGGACGACCTCGTGGAGTTCCGCGCCGCCGTGCGCCTCACGCGCGAGATTTTCGCCCAGCCGGCCTTCGCGCCCTATCGCGGCCGCGAGATCCAGCCGGGGGCGGATGTCACCAGCGACGCGGCCATCGACGCCTTCTTGCGGGAAAAGGTGGAGAGCGCCTATCACCCCTCCTGCACCTGCAAGATGGGCGCGCCGGCCGATCCGCTGGCGGTGGTCGATCCGCAGATGCGGGTGATCGGCGTCGAGGGGCTGCGCGTGGTGGATTCCTCCGCCATGCCCTCCATCACCAACGCCAATCTCAACGCGCCCACCATCATGATGGCGGAAAAGGCCGCCGACCACATTCTCGGGCGCCCCGTGCTCGCCCCCTCCAACGCGCCCACCTACACCGCGCCGAACTGGCAGACCGCGCAGCGCTGAACTTACTCGCGGGCGCCGACAAGCGCCCGGTTTCACACGGGTTTCACAGAGCGCGCGCCAGATGGCTTCACCTGCACGGAGGGGGAGCCATGCGCGTTTCGGTGGTGATTCCGGCCTATAATGAAGCCGGCAACATAGCCCGTCTGGTGGCGGAGGTGGGCACGGTGGTGCCGGCGGCGCTGCTCGGCGAGATCATCGTCGTCGATGACGCCAGCGACGATGCCTCGCTCACGGAGCTGCGCGCGCTGGGCGAGCCGCGCCTGCGCATTCTCTGCCATGGCCGCCGCGCCGGGCAGAGCGCGGCGCTGCGCTCCGGCGTCCGCGCCGCCGCCTGCCCGGTCATCGTCACGCTGGATGGCGACGGGCAGAACGACCCGGCCGATATTCCCGCCTTGCTGCGCCGCCTCGCCGGTTCGGACGGTGGCGCGCCCGGTCTGGTCGGTGGCATCCGGCAGAACCGCCGCGCCGCCGGCTCGCGCCGTCTCGCCTCGCGCCTCGCAAATGGGCTGCGCGGGTCTCTCCTCAAGGATGAGTGCCCGGATACGGGCTGCGGCATCAAGGCGTTCCGCCGCGCCGCCTTTCTGGAGCTGCCCTATTTCGCCACCATGCACCGCTATTTGCCGGCGCTGTTCCTGAGCTATGGGCACAAGGTGGCCTATGTGCCGGTGAATGACCGCCCGCGCCTTGCCGGCCGCTCGAAATATACCAATCTCGGCCGGGCGCTGGTCGGGCTGCATGATCTGTTCGGCGTGGTCTGGCTGCGCCGGCGCACCGTGCTGCCGCCGGTGAGCGAGGACGGCGTGGCGATGGCGCGGCTCACGCCGTCGCGCCTGGTCGAGCCCGCGAGCGAAGCGCCGCTGGCGCACGAGGGCGGGCTGGCGGCATCCGCCGCGTCCTGAGCGATCCCCCGACGGTCGAGAAAGCGCCGGCGAGAAAGCGCCGGCCCGGGGGCGGCGTGGATCAGCCGGCTGTCGAGGACTGGCCGGCGGGAAGCCGTGGGCCGGTGAGCCGCGCCCCGGTGAGCCGCGCCCCGGCCTGCCGCAGGCGGGCAGCGGCGCCGCCGGCGAGCAGCGCCGCCTTCTGGCGGATCGCCCCGATTCCGGCACGGAGCGCCGCCGCATGGGCCGCCCGCTGGCGGGCCCAGGTGTCGCCCAGGCTGGTCAGCCGCGCCTCCAGCACCTCGTCGCGCCAGAGCGCGGCGTGCCGCACGAACATCAGGTGATGCAGCGCGGCGGCGATGGTCAGCATTAGCGCGACGGAGACCGTCACGTCCGAGAGGTAATGCGCACCGAAGGCGATGCGGTTCAGCGAGGTGGCCGCGACGAACACCGCCACCAGCGCGGTCACCTGCCAGCGCCATTCGCGCGCCACGAACAGCGCGAGCGGCAGCAGGCAGGCGACGGTGGCCGCCTCGCCCGAGCTGAAGGAGCGGTTGAAGAAGGCCTGCTCGGCCATCACCCACGCTTCCTGAAACGGGTAGGGGCCGCCGAAATCCACCGTGTTCACCGGGCGCGGCCGGCCCCACAGCGTCTTCAGCACGCCGTTCACCAGGAGGCCGGGGCCGAGCAGGAACAGGGCGATGAAGAAGCAGGAAAAGCGCGGCGAGACGAGGCAGGGCTTGGCCGGGTAGATGAGCTTCAGGGCGAGGCACAGCCCGAGCATCACCGGCAGGGCGACGGAGAGGTTGGAGGCGAGGTTGCGGAAGTCGTTCAACCCACGCATCCGCGCCGCGGCAAAGCCCTCGCCGGGCGTGTAGAAAATCTGCGTGAAACTCCGGTCGATCGCCGGGAACTGATAGAATAAAAATGAAACAACGATAGTGAAGCTGGCGCTTGCGGCCACAGGGTGCGCTCTGCACAAGTCGAAAAGACTCTTCGGCGCCGCCTTTTTCATATTGACCCGCCCCCGGGGACAGAGAACTACGTCACATTTCAAGAAAAGCATGGCAACGTGAAGATGGTATGAAGAAACGGTAAAGATGATGCATTGCCGGCGAAGGACGCAGGGTCAGGCCGCATCCGCCGCCCGCTGCCGCCGCTCGCGCCGGATGAAGACGAGGTTGCGGATATAGATCAGCAGCCCGGCCGCCTGGCCGACGATGAACACCGGGTCTTGCCGGTAGAGCGCATAGGCGAGCAGCGTCACCCCGCCGCCGAGCGAGAACAGCCAGAACGTCGCCGGCACGATGCTGCGCCGCGCCCGCTCGCTGGCGATCCATTGGGTGAGGAAGCGGGCGGTGAACAGGCCCTGCCCGATGAAGCCGACCACCAGCCACGGGTCGATGCGGCCGACGCGGGCGACGGCGTCGGCAAGGCTCGCGGAGAGATCGGCGGCAAGAAGACTCATCCTCGAAAACTCACGGCTGCGGGGCGGGTGGCGCGTAAAGGGTGAGGG
>JAEZMI010000304.1 GCA_023414975.1 Pseudomonadota bacterium
GACCAGCACCTCGCGCTCCGGGTCGAGCGGGCGGGGCAGCGTGTAGCGGCGGGCGAACCAGTCGGCGACGGCGGTACGAAACTCGGGGAGCCCCTTGCCGGCCGGGTAGCGGCCGAAGCCGTCGAGATGGCGGGCAAGCACGGGACCGACGAAATCCGGCATGGCGTGACGCGGCTCGCCGACGGCGAGACTGAGCGGCGGCTTGCCGGGCGCGATGCCGGCCAGCAGCTCGTTCAGGCGGATGAACGGCGAGCGCGCCGCCGGGCCGGCATCCACGGCGGACGCCGCCGAGGCGGCCGGCGAGGCGGGGTGGCGGGCGTCGCCATGGCGCAAGGGATCGGTCACGAAACGGTTCCGGCTGGCCGCGGAAGGCGGGGTCTTCCGGGCAGGATAAGGCGGTCGCGGTAAAGGCGTTCTTAACCATGCGCGGGGATTTGGCCGCGCTTGGGGCGATCTCGCGGCACGGCCGCGGGTGGGGCGATCTCGCGGCACAGCCGCGCGCGTCCGGCGGGCGCCGAGTGTCGGGTGTCGGGCGGCCCTTAAACGAAAAACCCCGGCGCGACGCGCCGGGGTTCAAGCCGCAGGATTTGCGGGGAAGGGACGGCGGGACACCGCCGGCCGAGGCTGGGAGCCGCGCGGCCGAGGCCGCGGGGCGATCGGCGCCTGAGCGCCGTTGACCGATCAGCTGTGATAGGCGCGCTCGCCGTGCTCGACGATGTCGAGACCCTCGCGCTCCTTCTCCACCGACGGGCGCAGGCCGACGACGATGTTGACGATCCAGTAGAGGATCGCCGAGACGACGCCGCACCACACGATGGTGGTGGCGACCGCGATCAGCTGCACCCACACCTGGTGACCCATCGCGTAGTCGGCCACGCCCGGGCCGCCCAGCGCCGGGGAGACGACGATACCGGTGCCGATGGCGCCGACGATGCCGCCCACGCCGTGAACGCCGAAGACGTCGAGGCTGTCGTCATAGCCGATGGCGTTCTTCACCGTGGTGCAGAAGAAGAAGCAGATGATGGCGGCGACGAAGCCGAGGACGATGGCGCCGATCGGGCCCGACAGGCCGGCGGCCGGGGTGATCGCCACGAGGCCGGCGACCATGCCGGAGATCGCGCCGAGCATGGAAGGCTTGCCCTTGGCGAGCCACTCGATCAGCGACCAGCCGACGATGGCACCGGCGGTGGCGACGAAGGTGTTGATGACCGCGAGCGTGGTACCGGCATTGGCTTCGAGGTTGGAGCCGGCGTTGAAGCCGAACCAGCCGACCCACAGGACGCTGGCGCCAACCATGGCGAAGGGCAGCGAGTGGGGAGGCATCAGTTCCTTACCGAAGCCCGTGCGCTTGCCGATGATGAGGCAGCCGACAAGACCGGCGATACCGGCATTGATGTGAACGACGGTGCCGCCCGCGAAGTCCAGCGCGCCGAGGCCGAACAGATAGCCCTCGGAGAACCAGACCATGTGGGCGATCGGGTAGTACACGAAGGTGACCCACAGGATGCAGAACAGCAGGATCGCCGAGAACTTCATGCGCTCGGCGAAGGCGCCGATGATGAGGGCCGGGGTGATCGCCGAGAACGTCATCTGGAAGACGATGAAGATGTATTCGGGGATCTTCACATTGGCCGAGAAGGTGTCGGCCAGGCTTTCGGTGGTGACGCCCGCGAGGAAGGCCTTCTCGAAGCCGCCGATGAAGGCGCTGCCGGAGGTGAAGGCGAGCGAGTAGCCGTAGAACACCCACAGCAGCATCATCACGGCGGCGATGACGGTGACCTGCATCAGGATCGACAGCATGTTCTTGGCGCGCACCAGGCCGCCATAGAACAGCGCGAGGCCGGGCACGGTCATGAAGAGGACGAGGATCGAGGACACCATCATCCAGGTGATGTCGCCCTTATCCACGGTCGGGGCCACGGCGGCAGCCGCCTCGGCGGTGGCTTCGGCGCCGGCGGCCGGGTTGTCCTGCGCGAAGGCGGCACCGGCGAGCAGCGCCGTCACCGCCAGCGCGGGAAGACCCGCGCGTATCCACTTGTTGGTCGTCATGGGTTCAATGCTCCGTCGCAATCGGAAAAGATCGGGATCAGTGGCGCTGGCTCAGAGTGCGTCGGCGTCGGTCTCGCCGGTGCGGATGCGAACGGCCTGGTCGATCGCATAGACGAAGATCTTTCCGTCGCCGATCTGGCCGGTCTTCGCCGAGGTGGTGATCGCGTCGATGACCTTGGACACGTTCTCCGAGGCCACAGCGACCTCGATCTTGAGCTTCGGCAGGAAGCTCACCGCATATTCGGCGCCACGGTAGATCTCGGTATGGCCCTTCTGCCGGCCATATCCCTTGACTTCCGTGACGGTCAGTCCGTGCACACCGATCCCAGTGAGCGCATCCCGGACTTCCTCAAGCTTGAAAGGCTTGATGATAGCCATGACGATCTTCATGGTTCCTGTCCCCGCTTGGCCCCGGACACCTGCACATCAGGTCCTGGGCGTTTCATATCGGACTCGGCCAGGCAGGTTTTTTCCAACCGTTTCGGTCAAGCCGGCCCGATAGGAATCAATTCGCGTGCCAACTGTTTGATAATAAGGGTTTTCAGGGACGCAGCCCCGCGCTGCGGGCGCTGAATACCGCCGTGAGGCCGGGATTCGTCGTGATCGACGCGCTCCGCTTCTGCATAATTCTTGATCGGCGCGGATTCGGCCTCAATCATCGCGCCCAGAAAATGACACACGCCGCCTAAATTATAGGCACATGAAGATCACGCGGTCCCGCCGACCGGCCGGATCAGCCCCTCCTGGGCGACCGAGGCGATCAGGCGGCGGCTCTGGTCGTAGATCAGACCGCGCGCAAAACCGCGGGCGCCGGCGGCGCTCGGACTGTCCTGGACATAAAGCAGCCAGCCATCGGCGCGGAACGGACGGTGCAGCCACAGCGCATGATCGAGGCTGGCCGCCTGGATGGTGCTGCCCAGAACGCTGGTGCCGTGCACCACGGTCGTCGCTTCCAGCAGCGTCATGTCGGTGGCGTAGGCCAGCACCGCGCGGTGGAGCGCGGGATCGTCCGGCAGTGCCTGAGCGGCGCGGAACCAGACCATGCGGCGCGGCACGCTGCGCCTCTCGCCGAGCCCGATGGGCTTCAGCTCGATGGGGCGCGGGCGCAGCCAATAGGCGCGCACCGGCTCCGGCAGGCCCGCGAGCACGCCGTCGGCGAGATCGTGAATGCCGGGCACCTCGTCGGGGGCAGGCACGTCGCCTTCGAGATCGAGCTGGTGATCGAGGCCCGGCTCGGCGCGGTGGAAGGACACGGACATGATGAAGATCGGCCGGCCGTGCTGGATGGCGACGGTGCGCCGCGTGGCAAAGGAACGCCCGTCGCGCACCCGCTCGACCTCGTAGAGAATGGGCGCGGCCGGATCGCCCGCCAGCAGGAAATAGGCGTGCAGCGAATGCGCGGCGAGATCGACCGTGCGCTGCGCCGCCACCAGGGCTTGCGCCAGCACCTGCCCGCCGAAGACGCGCGTGCGGAACGGCCAGGACTCCGGCGGGTTGTTCCCCCGGAAGAGATTGACCTCGAGCGGCTCGAGATCGAGCAGGTCGAGGAGTTCGGCGATGCTCGACCCGGCAGGGTGCGGTCCGGTCTGGCTCATGCGGCGGCTCCCGTGGCAGCTCCCGTGGCGGCACGGGGACAGGCGACGGCTGGCCGCGCATTGTCCCCTCCGCGTAGCTAAGGCATAGGAGGGGTGGCGCACAATGCGCGTCGCGCGACCGGGTACCGCCGCAGGGTGGGCCGGTGCGGGCTCCTGCGTGGCGTGGATCGCGCGGGGCTATAAGCGCGGCGGAGGCGAAGGAGGACGGCGATGGAGCACAAAGAGGCCTATGACGCGGTGATCGCCGGCGGCGGACTTGCCGGACTGAGCCTCGCCCTCGCGCTGCGCCAGGGATTGGGCGACGGCGCGCGGCTCGCCGTGGCCGACCCGGCCTTCGCCCGCAATGAGGCAAAAAGCGGGGACATGCGCGCCTCCGCCTTCGCCGCCGGCGCGCGGCGGCTGTTCGAGACGCTGGGCGTGTGGGAGCGGATCGCCGCCGAGGCGCAGCCGATGCTCGCCATGGAAATCACCGACTCCCGGCTGAGCGACGCCACGCGGCCGGTGTTCCTGTCCTTCGATGGCGAGGTCGCGCCCGGCGAACCCTTCGCCCACATGGTGCCGAACGCGGTACTGCAGGACGCGATGACGCAACTGGCGCGCGCGCGCGGCATCAGCCTCGTCCCGGCTTCTATTGCCGCCTATGCGGCGCGGCCCGTCGTGGTAGATGTGACGCTGTCGGACGGCGTCACCGCCCGCGCCGCACTGCTCGCCGCGTGCGACGGCGGCCGCTCGAAGCTGCGCGCCATGGCGGGGATCGGCGTGGTCGG
>JAEZMI010000334.1 GCA_023414975.1 Pseudomonadota bacterium
CTTCGGCCAAATAAAGCCCTGCCGACGGCGCCATCGGTCCGCAGCGTGTGCGGTCTCGCGCCTCTAGCGCGGCGCTCACATCGTCGGCGGTCCAGGTCCCTTCGCCGGCCTTCACCAGCGTGCCGACCATGGAACGCACTTGGTGGTGGAGGAAGGAGCGCGCCGCGGCGTGAATCCGGATCTCCACGCCGAAACCGAGCGCCACCGCTTCCACCTCCAGCCGATTGAGTGTCTTCACCGGTGAAGCTGCCTGGCAGCCGATGGCGCGAAAGGTGGTGAAGTCGTGCCGTCCCACCAGCCGGGTGGCCGCTTCCGCCATGGCGTCAACATCAAGGCGGCGAAGCACCCGCCAGGCCCGGTCGCGCTCCAGCGTCAGGTCGGGCCGGCGGGCAATGATGCGATAGACGTAGCGCCGGCCGATCGCGGAGAAACGGGCGTGAAAATCATCCGCGGCCGGCTCGGCGGCAAGGACGGCGACCGGATGCGGGCGCAGATGCGCATTCATGGCGTCACGCACCGTGTCCGGCTTCCACTCCCTGGAGAGCTCGATATGCGCGACCTGACCGGTGGCGTGAACGCCGGCATCGGTGCGCCCGGCGCCGTGCACGGCCGCTGTCTCGCCGCTGAAACGCTGCACGGCGCTGGCGAGCACGCCTTGCACGCTCGTGCCCGCCGCCTGGATCTGCCAGCCGACGAAAGGCGTGCCGTCATATTCGATGGTGAGCTTGTAGCGCGGCATGATGATGTCCCGCGCGCTCTGTAGCGCCGGACGGGCACGCCGTCACCTGCGGGTGTCCATTCCGTCGCTTGAATTCCGCCCCTTGCCCCGCTGGCTCGCCTTGGGCATCGTGCGCGCCCGAAACGGAGCCCTCCATGCCCGAGCATGACCCGCTGGAAGCCGGCGACCACGTCGTCCTGATCGACGGTTCCGCCTATATCTTCCGCGCCTACCACGCGCTGCCCCCGCTCACCCGCTCTTCCGACAAGCTACCCGTCGGCGCGGTGGCTGGTTTCTGCAACATGCTGTGGAAGCTGGTGCGCGCGCAGGGTTTTTCGCCCAAGCCGACCCATTTGGCGGTTGTGTTCGACAAGTCCGAACAGACCTTTCGCAAGGACATCTACCCGCTTTACAAGGCGCAGCGCCCGGACCTGCCGGAGGATCTGCGCCCGCAATTCCCGTTGATTCGCGAGGCAACGCGCGCCTTCGACCTCGCCTGTGTGGAGCAGGACCGTTACGAGGCCGACGACCTGATGGCGACCTATGCCGAGCAGGCCAAGGCCAAGGGCGCCCTCGTTACCATCATCTCCTCCGACAAGGATCTGATGCAGCTCGTCGATGCGCGCGTGCGCATGTACGACCCGATGAAGGACAAGGCGATCGGGCCGGACGAGGTTGTCGAGAAATTCGGCGTCGCTCCCGACAAGGTGGTCGACGTTCAGTCGCTCGCCGGGGATTCCGTGGACAATGTGCCGGGCGTGCCGGGCATCGGCATCAAGACCGCCGCGCAGCTCCTCGCCGAGTTCGGCGACCTCGACACGCTGCTGGCCCGCGCCGACGAGATCAAGCAGACCAAGCGCCGCGAGAACCTGATCGAATTCGCCGATCAGGCCCGCCTCTCGCGCGAGCTGGTGACGCTGAAGCGCGACGTCGCGCTTGATGTGCCGCTCGACGACATCGCGGTTGTCGAGCCCGAGGGGAAGCGGCTCATCGCCTTTCTCAAGGCGATGGAGTTCACGACGCTCACCCGCCGCGTCGCTGAAGCGTACGACATCGACGCTGGCGCCAACGATCCCGATCCTGGCCTGAAGGCCGGTGGACCTGAGAGCGCGCTCGTCACGGCGGGGCTCGATCCCGATACCGGAACGTCCGCCGCGCCGGCGGACGTGGATGCGACCCCGGCCGGAGCCGCGGTACTCACCCCTGCAGCCCTCTCGGCGAAGCGGCAGGCCGAGGCCACCGCGACCCCCGTGGACCGCAGCAAATACGAGACCGTGCGCACGCTGGAGCGGCTTCAGGACTGGATACTTGACGCCTTCGACCGCGGGGTCGTCGCCATCGACACGGAGACCACCGGGCTCGATCCGCTGACCGCCGAACTCGTCGGCCTCTCCCTCGCCGTCGCGCCGAATGTCGCTTGCTATGTGCCGCTCGCCCACAAGGGCGGCGATGACGGGCTGTTCAGCGAGGGGCTGCTGCCGGAGCAGATCGCGATTCCGGCCGCGATAGACGCGCTGAAGCCGCTGCTGGAGCACCCCGGCGTGCTCAAGATCGGCCAGAACCTCAAATATGACTGGTTGGTGCTGAAGCGCTGGGGCATCGAGGTCGGGCCTTATGACGACACGATGCTGATTTCCTACGTGCTCGATGCCGGCGCCTCCCCGCACGGCATGGACCCGCTCTCGATGCGCTGGCTCGGCCACACACCGATCAAGTACGAGGATGTGTGCGGCAAGGGGAAGGGGCAGATCTGCTTCGACCGCGCGGCCATCGACAAGGCGACCGATTACGCGGCGGAGGACGCCGACGTCACGCTGCGGCTCTGGCGCGTGCTCAAGCCCCGTCTGGCGGCCGAGGGCAAGACGACCGTTTATGAGACGCTGGAGCGCCCGCTGGTCACCGTGCTCGCCCGCATGGAGGAACGGGGCATCATCATCGACCGGCAGATGCTGTCGCGCCTCTCCGGCGAGTTCGCGCAAGGCATGGCGCGGCTTGAGGCGGAAATCTCCGCCATGGCCGGGGAGAGCTTCAACCCCGGCTCGCCCAAACAGCTCGGCGACATCCTGTTCGGCAAGATGGGTCTTCCCGGCGGCCGCAAGACGCCGACGGGCGCCTGGTCCACGGGTGCCGATGTGCTCGACGAACTCGCCGAGCAGGGCCATGAACTGCCCCGCCGCATTCTCGACTGGCGCCAGCTGCAGAAGCTGAAATCGACCTATACGGATGCGCTGCCGGGCTATGCGGACGCCAATAACCGCGTCCACACCTCCTTCGCGCTGGCGGCGACCACGACGGGCCGGCTTTCTTCCTCCGAGCCGAACCTGCAGAACATCCCCGTCCGCACCGAGGAGGGCCGCAAGATCCGCAAGGCCTTTATCGCCGCGCCCGGCCATAAGCTGATTTCGGCCGATTACTCGCAGATCGAACTCCGGCTGCTGGCGGAGATTGCCGAAGTGCCGGCGCTGCGGCAGGCCTTTCAGGACGGGTTGGACATCCACGCCATGACGGCGTCGGAAATGTTCGGTGTGCCGATCGACGGAATGCCGAGCGAGGTCCGCCGGCGCGCCAAGGCGATCAATTTCGGCATCATCTACGGCATTTCCGCCTTCGGCCTCGCCAACCAGCTCTCCATCCCGCGCGAGGAGGCCGGCGCGTACATCAAGCGCTATTTCGAGCGGTTTCCGGGCATTCGCGCCTATATGGACGAGACACGCAATTTCGCCCGCGACCATGGCTATGTGGAAACGCTGTTCGGCCGGCGCTGCCACTACCCCGACATCAACGCCAAGAACCCCTCCATCCGCGCCTTCAACGAACGCGCGGCGATCAACGCAAGGCTGCAGGGCTCGGCGGCCGATATCATCCGGCGCGCCATGGTGGGCATGGAGGCGGCGCTCGACGCGGCCGGCCTGTCCGCGCGGATGCTCCTGCAGGTCCACGACGAACTGATCTTCGAGGTGCCGGATGCGGAAATCGAGGCCACCATCCCCGTCGTGCGTACGGTGATGGAGCAGGCGCCGTTGCCCGCAGTGGCTCTACGCGTGCCGCTCAAGGTGGATGCGCGCGCGGCGGACAATTGGGACGAGGCGCACTGAGAGCGCGCCTCGGGCGTCGAAACGGCGCGGGACGAGCTCCCGCGCCTCAGCCCGACCTCAGCCTTCGATCCGGTCGAAGTCGGCTATCGTGCGGGTCAGCGCCCGGATGTCGGCCAGCAAGCGCAGGCGATTCTGACGCAGGGCGCCGTCCTCGGCGTTCACCGTCACCTTTTCGAAGAAGGCGTCGACCGGCGCGCGCAGGCGGGCCATCAGGCCCATCGCGCCCTCGAAATCCTCCGCCGCCAGCGCGGCCTCGATCTGCGGACGCAGGCTCGTGAGCGCCTCGCTGAGCGCGCGCTCCTCTGCTTCGGCCAGCAGGCCGGCATCGATGCCGCCTTCATAGGTGTGGCCGTCCTTCTTCTCCTCGATGCGCAGAATGTTCGCTGCGCGCTTGCTGCCGGCGAGCAGGGTCTTCCCGTCTTCCGAGCTAAGAAAACGCGAGAGAGCCTCGACGCGCTTCACCACCAGCAGCAGGTCGTCCTGACCGGGCAGGGCGAACACAGCGTCCACGAGATCATGCCGCGCCCCCGCCTCGCGCAGGTGGACCTTCAGCCGGTCGGCGAAGAAGGCGAGGAGGTCCGGTTCGACCAATGTCGACAACCGCAATCGCAGCCCGTTCTCGAGCACCATCCGCACCACGCCCAGCGCCGCACGGCGTAGCGCGTAGGGGTCCTTGCTGCCCGTGGGCTTCTCGTCGATGGCCCAGAAGCCGACCAGCGTATCGAGCTTGTCGGCCAGCGCGACGGCGACGGAGACCGGGGCGGTGGGCACGCGGTCGGTCGGGCCCTGCGGCTTGTAGTGATCCTCGGCCGCGGCGGCGATGGCGGGGTCGAGCCCTTCCAGCTCCGCGTAATAGCGGCCCATCAGGCCCTGCACTTCCGGGAATTCGCCGACGACTTCGGTGCGCAGGTCGCTCTTGGCATAGAGCGCGGCCTGTTCGGCGAGGTCCGGGTCGGCGCCGACCAGCGGGGCGAGCTCACGCGCGAGGCGGGCAATGCGCCGGATGCGCTCCAGCTGTGAGCCGAGCTTCTCGTGGAAGGTGACGTTGCCGAACTTCGCCAGACGCTCGTCCAGCGGCACCGTCGCGTTGGTCTTCTTGTCGGTTTCCCAGAAGAACTTGGCGTCCGACAGCCGGGCTCGGATGACGCGCTCATTGCCGGCGATGATCGTCGCGCCGCCATCGGAGGCGGCGAGGTTGGACACAAGGATGAAGCGGTTGGCGAGGCGCCCGGTAGCGGGATCCTTCAGCACAAAGCACTTCTGATTGGCCCGGATGGTGGCGCGGACCACCTCGTCCGGCACATCGAGAAAGGCCGGGTCGAACGAGCCCATCAGAACGACCGGCCATTCGACGAGGCCGCAGATTTCGTCCAGCAGGCCGGCATCCTCGACCAGCTCCAGCCCCTGCGCCAGCGCAAGATCCTTCGCGTCGTTGAGGATGATGTCCTTGCGCCGCTCGCGGTCGGCGACGACATGGGCCGCCTCGAGCTTCGCCATCCAGTCTTCCAGCCGGCGAACCCTGATCGGTGCCGGGCTGAGGAAGCGGTGACCGTACGTCACATCCCCGGCCGCGATGCCGTCAATCTCGAAGGGCACGATTTCCGGCTCCTCGGTTTCCGGCCCGAATGTGCACAGGATCGACTGGAGCGGGCGCACCCAGCGCAGCGCGCCGGGATGCGCCGAGGCTTTGCCCCAGCGCATGGATTTCGGCCAGGGGAAGGAGCGGATGATCGCCGGCACGACCTCGCCGATCACGTCCGGTGTCGGGCGGCCATGTTTGTGGATGTGGGCGACGTAGAACTCGCCCTTTTTCGGGTCGCTCTCGATCTTCGCCTGATCGAGCGATGAAAGTCCCGTCGCCTTGAGGAAGCCGTCAATGGCGCCCTGCGGAGCGCCCACACGCGGGCCCTTGCGCTCCTCATGCGTGTCGGGCTGCTGCGCCGGCAGGCCGTGGACGGCGAGCGCGAGGCGGCGCGGCGTGACGAAGGCCTTGGCGCCCTCATAGACGAGGCCGCGCTCGACCAGCGCATCGGTGACGAGCTTCTTCAGGCTGTCCGCGGCAGCCGCCTGCATGCGGGCGGGGATTTCTTCGCAGAACAGTTCGAGCAGGAGATCGGGCATGGCGCTGTCGGCTGATGTGGCAGGAGGGCGGATCGGAGGTCTCGCCCTAGCACGTCACGCCCGGCGAGGGGAGTGCGTTTAGTCCAGCGGCGTTCCGCGCCGGTCGGTCATGGTCAGTGTCGCCGCCAGCGAGACGATGGAGAGCGCGACGAGGTACCAGGCGGGCCCCATGTCCCATCGCTCGCGGGTGACGAGATACACCGCCACCATCGGGGCCGTGCCGCCGGCGAGACCGAGCGCGACATTGTAGGAGAGGGACAGCGCCGAACAGCGGGTGGCCTTGCGGAACATCTCCGTCAGCGCGCAGGGGATCGGCCCGGCATACATGGCGATGAGCACGGCGAAGCCGAGCTGCCCCATCAGCACCCCTTCCGGGGTGCCCGAATCCAGCAGGCGGAAAAGCGGCCAGGAGAGGCCGATCAGGCCGATCAGTCCGATGGAGATCATCCATTTTCGGCCGATCCGGTCGGACAGGCCCCCGAATACGGGGGTGAGGATCAGGGCTGCGACCATCGAGATGGTGTTGATCTGCAGCGACAGGCGCTCGGTCAGACCGTCCACCTGCTGCATGTAGGTCGTGAGGTAGACGAAGATCAGGTAAAAGCTGACGCCGAGCGTCAGATTCATCAGCAGTGCCCGGAGCATATTCGCCCCGTCCGTCCGCAGCGCCAGCACGAGCGGCAGGCCGTGCACCGGCGCGGCCGGCGCTTCCTCGGCCTCGTCGAGCGCGGAGCGGCGCAGATAGAGCGTGAAGCCACCGAGCACGATCCCGGCGAGGAAGGGAATGCGCCAGCCCCAGGCGGCGAGATCGTCCGGGTTCATCATCATCGCGGTGACGGCACCGACCGCCGAGCCGAGCAGCGTGCCCGCCGAGGCGCCGCAGCCCGCAAGCGAGGTGACGAGCCCGCGCCGGTGCGACCGCGCGTTCTCCGCGAGATAGATCGCCGATGTGGTGTATTCTCCGCCGATCGAGAGGCCCTGCAGCAGCCGCATGATCAGCAGCAGCCCCGGCGCCGCGACGCCGAGTGTGGCATAGGTCGGCAGGAGCCCGATGACGACGGTGGAGCCGGTCATCAGCCCGGCGGAGATCAGCAGGGCGCGTCGGCGCCCATAGCGGTCGCCGATATGGCCGAACACGACACCGCCGACCGGACGCATGAGAAAGGACGCGGCGAAGACCCCGAAGGCCGAGATCAGCCCGACGAAGGGGTCGCTGTCGGGGAAGAAGTTCTTCGCGAAAATCGCGGCCAGAAAGCCATAGACGGCGAAATCGTACCATTCCAGCACGTTACCGAGCGCGCCCGCCACGACGCTGCTCAGCGGCGCGCGACTTTGGGCCGGAATAGCCGGTCCGGTGTCGGGGTAGTCTTCAGAGGCGAGACTGGACACCGACACGGGTCACTCTCCGGTACGAGGAGGTAAGTCAGGCGGCCGGGGTGCCGCCGGCCTCGGTTGCGAGCCAGGCGGCGCCGCAGGCCTTCGCCAGTTCTCGCACGCGCAGGATGTAGCTCTGACGCTCCGTCACTGAAATGACGCCGCGCGCGTCCAGCAGGTTGAAGACGTGGCTGGCCTTGATGCACTGGTCATAGGCCGGCTGCGCCATCAGATGGCGCGTGCGATCCGCGCTCCAGCCGGCTTCGAGGTAGTTCGCCGCCGCGCTTTCCGCCATCCTGAACTGCTCGAACAGCATGGCGGTGTCGGCGTGCTCGAAATTATGCCGGGAGTATTCCTTCTCGGCCTGCAGGAACACGTCGCCATAGGTGACCTTCTCGTCACCCTCGCGTCCGTTGAAGTTCAGATCGTAGACGTTCTCCACGCCCTGCACATACATGGCGAGGCGTTCCAGCCCATAGGTCAGCTCACCCGCGACAGGGGCGCATTCGAAGCCGGCGACCTGCTGGAAGTACGTGAACTGCGAGACTTCCATGCCGTCGCACCAGCATTCCCAGCCGAGGCCCCAGGCACCGAGCGTCGGGCTCTCCCAGTCGTCCTCGACGAAGCGCACATCGTGCAGCTTCGGGTCGATGCCGATGGCTGCCAGCGAGGCGAGGTAGAGGTCCTGCAAATCCGGCGGCGAGGGCTTCAGGATGACCTGATACTGGTAATAATGCTGGAGCCGGTTGGGGTTCTCGCCATAGCGGCCGTCCTTCGGGCGGCGGGAGGGCTGCACATAGGCGGCCTTCCACGGCAGCGGCCCGAGCGCGCGCAGCGTGGTCGCCGGGTGGAAGGTGCCGGCGCCGACTTCCATGTCATAGGGCTGCAGCACGACGCAGCCCTTGTCCGCCCAGAAGGCATGGAGCGCGAGGATGAGCCCCTGAAACGACTTGTCGGGGCGCATATGCGGCGGCAGCTTGGGATCGATCATCGGGAAGGCCGGCGGTTGGCGGGAAAATCGCGCGCAACCTAGGCCGCGCGGGGGCCGGGATCAAGGTGGCGGGGCCGCAGACCATCATCCCGGACTCGATCCGGAGATCCACGTCTTCGGCGCGGCCGCAGGACGTGGGCGGGCGGGTCAAGCCCGGCCATGACGGGGATGAGTTTTCGCTTCGGCGCAAAAGCCATTATGACTTCCCCATGCCCGACACGCTGCCCGAATCGCCCGTCTCCAACGCACCCGACTGGACCGTCTCGGAACTCTCCGGCGCGCTCAAGCGCACGGTCGAGGATGCGTTCGGTCATGTGCGGGTTCGGGGGGAAATCTCCGGGTATCGCGGGCCGCACTCCTCCGGCCACGCCTATTTCAGCCTGAAGGACCAGAATGCCCGGCTCGACGCCGTGGTATGGAAGGGCAATTTCGGCCGGCTGCGGCTCAAGCCCGAGGAAGGGCTGGAAGTGGTGGCCATCGGTCGCATCACCACCTTTCCCGGCAAGTCCTCGTACCAGATCGTCATCGAACAGCTCGAATTCGCCGGCGCCGGCGCGATCATGGCGATGCTGGAGGAGAGGAAGCGCCGCCTCGCCGCCGAGGGCCTGTTCGCGCCGGAACGCAAGCGCCGCCAGCCCTTTCTGCCCCGCGTCATCGGCGTCGTGACCTCGCCGACCGGCGCGGTGATTCGCGACATTCTCCACCGCCTCACCGATCGTTTCCCGCGTCACGTTCTGGTCTGGCCGGTGCGGGTTCAGGGCGATACGTGCGGGGCCGAGGTCGCCGCCGCCATTCGCGGCTTCAATGCCATCCCCGCCGGGGGCGTGGCGCTTCCGACGGGCGGGCGCATCCCTCGTCCCGACGTGCTGATCGTTGCGCGCGGCGGCGGTTCGCTTGAGGACTTGCTTGGCTTCTCCGATGAAGCGGTGGTGCGCGCCGCGGCGGAAAGCGCCATCCCGCTTATCTCCGCCGTCGGCCACGAAACCGACGTGACGCTGATCGACTTCGCGGCCGATGTGCGCGCGCCCACGCCGACCGCCGCCGCGGAAATGGCGGTGCCGGTGCGTGGCGAGCTCGTCGCCGGCGTCGAGACCCTCAAGGCCCGGCTGACCGGCGCGCTGGCGCGGGGCAATGAGCGCCGCCGCACCGATCTGCGGGCGTTGGGGCGCCTGTTGCCGGGCGCGGATGCCCTGCTCGCCACGCCTCGCCAGCGGCTGGACCTCGCCGCCGGACGCCTGCCTCGCGCGCTGAAGGCCAATGCCGGCGCACACCGCTTGCACCTCACCCGCACGGAAGCGCGCTTCTCCCCGCAGATGCTGGCAAGCGCTCTCGGGCGCCGGCGCGAACGGCTGATGCTGGTCGGTCCGCGCCTGCCGCGCTCGCTCACCGGGAACACGGCCGAGCATCGCAAGCGCCTGTCGCGGCTCGAATCGCGCCTCGGCCTCGGTGCGCAGGCCCAGCGCAACCGGCTGGAACGCGGGCGCGACCGTCTCGCCGGCCTGCTCGACCGGTCGCACCGCTGCCACGCCCAGGGGCACCTGGATCGCGAACGCCGGCTGGAGCGGGCCGCACGGCTGCTGGACGCGCTGTCCTACAAGGGCGTTCTCGAACGCGGCTTCGCGCTGGTGCGCGACGGCGAGGGCAATCCTCTCCACGCGGCGGCAGCGATAAGCTCGGGGCAGTCGCTGGAGATCGAGTTCCGCGACGGACGCGTGGCGGCGATCGCCGGTGAGGGAGAGGGGATCGCGCCGCCCGGTTCCGGGGAGAAGTCGCCCCAGCGCGCCGCTCGCAAGGCGAGAACAGCCGCGCTGGCCTTGTCGGACGAGACGAGCCAGCCCACCTTGTTCGGCAATTGAGCCTCTGCCCTCCCGGTAGAACGCGCCGCGCTTGCCCCCGCGCTCTCCCTATGTCGGTGTGACACTTTCGGGAAGCCTCCCGGATCGGTATTGTCGGGCGAAGCCGACCAACAGTATGAACGCGAGCATGAACCGCTTCGAACGTTTCTCCGCCTCCGGCGAAGCCGAGGTGCGCTATCTCGACGGCGACTTCCGGGTCGTGCGTCCGGGCACCTTCGTGCGCTGCGCCGTGACCGGCCAGTCGATCCCGCTCGACGAACTCCGCTATTGGAGCGTCGATCTGCAGGAGGCCTATGCCTCGCCGCAGGCCGTGTTGGCACGGCTCCATCCGGAACGGCTGAAGAGCGGCTGAACGCCGCCTGGCCGTGGCCGCCATCAGTCCAAGGCGCGTCAGTCGAGGCGCGTCAGTTCTGAACCATCAGTCCTGGCGGAGCGCGCCGGCGATGAGCCGGTCGAGGGTCTTGGCGCTGTTCGATTCGAGGGCCAGCCGCACGGGAAGAACCTCGCTCATTGCCAGCAGACCGCGCCCGGCTTCGAAGCCGGCAAGCCGCGCGGCGTCCTTCTCCGTGGTGACAAGCAGGAGGTCCTGACGCTCCGCCTCGCTCTGCAAGGCGGCGATCTCGCCGGGCGAAAAGACGTGGTGGTCGGGGAAGGCGCGCGTGACGGCGGTGAGCACCCCGAGCGTGCGCAGCGTCTCGAAGAACTTGGCGGGCCGCCCGATGCCCGCATAGGCCAGCACCCGCCGGCCGAACAGACGCGCCACGGTGTGCGCGTCCGGGGCGAGGCGCCCGCGCAGCACGCTGATCCCCGCCGCATAGCCGTCGCGCGCCACGCGCTCGCCCGGTGCGCCCTCGCCAATGACGAGCAATGCCTGCGCCCGGTCGAGCTGAGGGCGCAGCGGCGCCCGCAGGGGCCCGGCAGGCACGCACAGCCCATTGCCGATGCCCACGCCGGCGTCGACCACGAGGATGGACAGAGACTTGGCGAGCGATGGGTTCTGGAAGCCGTCATCCATCAGCACGATGTCGGCGCCGCTCTGCGCCGCCATCTGGGCGCCGATCAGACGATCGCGTGACACATAGGTCGGGGCGGCCCGGGCGAGCAGAAGCGGCTCGTCCCCGACATCGGCTGCGATGTTGGTGCGGGGGTCGACGCGCAAGGGCCCGCGCTCCCGCCCGCCATAGCCGCGCGTCACGATGACCGGCGTGTGCTTTTGGGCGAACAGGCGGCGCGCCAGCTGGATGACGGTCGGCGTCTTGCCCGCACCGCCTACCGTGGGGTTGCCCACGCAGATCACCGGCACGCCCACCGACGTCCCGGCCCCACGCAGCCGCGCGAGCGTGATGCCGCCGACCACGGCTCCGATCGGGGCGAGCATCTGCGCGGTCAGCGTGCGCTCGCGTTGCCACCAGAAGCCCGGCGCCTGCATGGGTCAGCGCCTTTCCAGCCGAATCTGGACGAGATAGGGATCGATGGCGAGCAGGGTACGTTCCAGCGCGCCGCCGAAACTGTGTATGGTCGCTTGGCCGGCTCGGACCATCCGCTCGCGCGTCGGTGTGTCCTTGAGCAGCGTGAAGGCGGCGGCGGCCAGAGCCCGCGCATCCTCCACCAGCATCGCCCCGTGATTGGCATCGAGCTCGCTGTACAGATCGCTGAAATTGGTGGTGTGCGGACCGTGCAGGATCGCCATATCGAGCTTGATGGGCTCGATCGGGTTCTGCCCGCCCTTGCGTACCAGCGAGCCGCCGAGAAAGGCGACCGCGCCGAGGCGGTAGAACAGGCCGAGCTCGCCGATCGTATTGGCGACATAGATCGACGTGCCCCGGTCCGGCAGATAGCCGTCGCCGCGCAGCACGCTGGGGCAGCCCGCCTCATTGGCGAGGCGTGCGACGTCGAGCCCCCGCTCGGGATGACGGGGTGCGATGATGGTGAGCAGGTTCGGAATTTCGCCGGCCAGCCGCTTATGCGCCTCGATCAGCACTTCCTCCTCGCCGGGATGGGTCGAGGCGGCGATGAAGACGATGCGGCCCATGGAGGCGGTGCGCAACTGATCGAAGGCGATCAGATCGACCGGCGGGGGCGGGGAATCGAATTTCAGATTCCCGGTGACGGCCACCCGCGGCGCGCCGAGGCTGCGCAGCCGTTCCGCGTCGTCCGGCGCCTGGGCGAGACAGAGATCGACCCGTGCCAGCAGGGCCGCGACGCTGCCCCCCACCTTCTGCCAGTTGGCGAAGGATTTCGGCGACATGCGCGCATTCACCAGCACCAGCGGCGTGCGGCGGGCGTTGACTTCGATCAGAAGGTTCGGCCACAGCTCCGATTCCACCAGCAGCACGATGTCCGGGCGCCAGTGCTTGAGAAAGCGGCGCAGGAAGACTGGGGAATCGAGCGGCACGAACTGATGCACGATGTCCGGCGGCAGGCGCGCGGCGGCGAGCTTGGCCGAGGTGACGGTGCCTGAGGTCAGCAATACCTTGAAGCCGCGCGCACGCAGCTTGTCCATCAGCGGCAGGACGGCGAGCATCTCTCCGACGCTCGCCCCGTGCACCCAGACAAGCGGACCCTTGGGGCGCGGCGCACCGGCCCGACCGAAACGTTCGCGCAGGCGCGCGGGCTCTTCCTTGCCGCGTTTCAGCCGGCCGTTCAGCATCAGCCGGACGAAGGGTGTCGCCAGCCAGGTTGCCAGGCGGTAGCCACGGATAAGGAAGGTCGAACGCGCCCTCGCCATTAGCTCGTCCCGCCCGGCGGCAGCGGTGGCGTTCCGCGCCGGGCTCCGGCGACGGTGGGGCGGCCGACCAGTGTCTCCGCGCGGGCGGTTGCCTCCTCCAACTGCCGCTGGAGTTCGCGGCGGGCGGCTTCCAGCTCCTCCGGTCCGGCGTCCGCCGGCACACGCACGCCGTCACCCGCGACCACCGCTGCGCGGCCGAAGGGCAGGTGGATCGCCGCGCGGTCCCAGCTCTTGGCGAGGATACGGCGCGAGGTCGCGATGGCGACGGGGTAAATGGGCCGGCCGGAATGCTTGGCGATGGTGACGACGCCCAGCCCCGCGACGCGCGAAATCTTCGGCACGTCGGCGGTCATCGCGACATTGGTCCCTTCCCCCAGATGGCGGATCATCTCCAGCGTCGCATTGAAGCCGCCCTTCACGCGGAAATCGCGACCCTGCGCGCCGGAGCCGCGCACCGTGCCGATGCCCAGCGCCTCGGCGGCAATGGCGTTCACATCGGCGTCGGCGCTGCGCGAGATCATAACCCGAGCCCGGTGATACGGCTTCACCAGAAACGGGGTGAGGAAGTGCTGCCCATGCCAGAAGGTCAGGATCATCGGCAGCTGGGCATCGGCCAGCTCGTAGAGATTGGCCGGCTCCATCACCACGCGCTGGGTTCGCCAGACAAAACGCAGATAGGCGGCCATGCTCCGCCCGAGCACGGTCCGCAAGGTCTGCGACGTGCGCAGTCTACGCCACATCTTCCGGAGCCGCAGGGGTTAGCGGGCTGCCGGGCTGGTCTCGGGATCCAGCAGGCGATGCAGATGAACGATGAAATAGCGCATATGCGCGTTGTCCACCGTCTGCTGCGCCTTGGCCTTCCACGCAACATGCGCGGTGGCATAGTTCGGGTAGACGCCGACGATGTCGAGCTTATCGAGATCCTTGAAGGTGACACCGTCAAGGCTCTCGAGTTCGCCGCCGAAAACCAGATGAAGGAGCTGAGGATTGGTCATGTGCCCGATCTGCTGCCGTTGTTCCCGATCCGCATAGCCCACGGAGCGCCTGGCCGAAAGAGCTTCAGAGCACCGCCGCAAGAAGGGCGGGCAGCAGAAGCTCTCCCGATGAAATCAGCGCCCCATGTCGTGGCACGGGCGCGTTATAGGCGAGCGGCTTTCCGTCGAGGGTGGTGAGACGTCCACCTGCTTCGTGCACCAAAAGGTCGGCGGCGGCAAGGTCCCAGTCATTGGCATTGGGCGAGGCGAAGGCCGCATCGAGCTCCCCGGTGGCGACGCGGGCGATGCGCAGAGCGAGCGAGCGGATGCGCTGGACGCGGTGAGCGGTGCCCGTGGGATCGATATGGTTCAGGAACGGCGCCGGCCCGTCGACCCGAGCACCCTTGAGCCTCGGCGCGCGCGAAACCTCGATAGGTCGGCCGTTACGGGTCGCTCCGCCTCCGCGTATGGCGAGGAACAGTTCCTCCGTCACCGGAGCGAAAAGCGCGCCAGCGATCGGGCGTCCATCC
>JAEZMI010000339.1 GCA_023414975.1 Pseudomonadota bacterium
GTTCATTCTGGTCGACCAGGAACACTTCTTCCCGAAGTGGCCGTTCCCGGTGCCGGCACGCGAGATGCTGAAGCAGAAGGGCATCACCTTCGCCAACCACCAGGCGGCCTCCTGCGTGTGCTCCCCGGCGCGCTCGGTCATCTACACCGGCGAGCACATTCAGCACTCGGGCGTCTTCGACAATCTGAACTATCTCTGGCAGCCCGATCTCTCGACCTCGATCAAGACCATCGGCCACCGCATGAGCGAGCTCGGCTACCACTCGACCTATCAGGGCAAGTGGCACATGAGCGCCAACCTCGACCAGACCAAGGTGGCGGTCGATGCGCCGATGGCGGATTACCGCGACATCATCCAGAGCTACGGTTTCGACGGTTTCTTCGGCGTCGGCGACCTGATCGACAGCGGCCTCGGCGGCTACACCTTCGACGGCTTCACCGCCGACCGCGTGGCGAGCTGGATGCGGCGCGAAGGCGAGGAGCTGCGCGCCAAGGGCCAGCCCTGGTTCCTGGCCGTCAACTTCGTCAACCCGCACGACGTCATGTACATCAACTCGGATCTGCCCGGTCAGGTGGTGCAGGGCAAGAGCGCGGCGATCGACATCTTCCCGACGCCGGATGACAAGCTTTACCAGGAGCGCTGGGACGACCTGCCCCTGCCCTTCAACCGCAGCCAGCCGCTCGACGCGCCGGGCCGCCCGAAGGCGCACGCCATCTACCAGCAGATCCAGGACATGATGGTGGGAGCCTGGCCCGACGAGGACCGGCGCTGGCATGTGCTGCGCAACTACTATTACAACTGCATCCGCGACTGCGACCGCCAGGTCGCGCATGTGCTGAAGGCGCTCGAAGACAACAACATGCACAAGAACACCATCGTGGTGTTCAATGCCGACCATGGCGAACTCGCCGGCCACCACCAGATGCGCGGCAAGGGGAACTGCACCTACAAGGAGCAGAACCATGTCCCGCTCATCATCTACCACCCGGCTTATCCGGGCGGCACCACCTGCAATGCTATTACCTCGCAGCTGGATCTCGCCCCGACCCTCATTGCCCTCTCGGGTGCCGACAGTTCCGCGCAGGCCAAGGCCGCGGACGGGCTGAAGGGGCACGATTTCTCGGGTCTCCTGAAGGCGCCGACCGATGCCAAGATCGACGCGGTGCGCCCCGCCTCCCTGTTCAACTACAACATGCTGTCCTACCAGGACGTCACCTGGGCCGAGCACTTTGTGAAGATGACCTTCTCGGGCGACGTGACCAATGACGAGAAGATCCAGACCTATCTGAAGAACGATCCCGACTTCGCCGAGCGGGTCGGCATCCGATCGATCTATGACGGGCGCTACCGTTTCTCGCGCTATTTCGGCCAGACGGACTTCAACACGCCGACCACGCTGGAAGACCTCGTCGCGAAAAACGACCTCGAACTCTACGATCTGCAGAACGACCCCGACGAGATGAACAACCTCGCCATGGACACCAAGACCAATGGCGATCTGTTGCTCGCACTGAACAAGCTGACCAACGACCTCATCGCGACCGAGGTCGGCGTCGATGATGGCTCGTTCCTGCCGATCAAGGACGGCAAATGGTATTTCCCGACCAAGAGTGAGCGCTAGGCTCGGCGATGGCGCGGGGGGCAGGCCGATCAGACACTGCGTGGCGGCCGCGACAGCTGCAGGCCGGCGCGCTCGCCGCTCTTCTCTGCCTAGCGGTCGCTCCGCCCGTGGCGGCGCAGGCGTGCGACAACTGCACGGCGGAAGCCGGCACCACCGCGTCCCGCCCCATGACCAATTTCTTCGGCAATTCGCGCTACCTGCAAGCGATGAGCGAACAGGTGAACCTGAGCCGGCAGGGCGGGCCGCTTCCCTTCACCCTCTCCGGCAATGTGCAGAGCTGGACCAGCGGCCCACCGCAGCCCGACCTCTACACGGAGGTCGCCCAGCTTGCCTACAAGCTGAATGATCAATGGACGCTGATCGGCCAGCAGCTTTATCAGCAGCAGGCGTCGATCGAGCTGTGGAACTTCGTCGGCGGTTTCGGCTACCAGCCGACCGAGGATTTCAACGTCAACTTCATGGCCGGCTTCGGCGTCCACACGCTCTATACCTATGAATGGGCGGCCTATCTCTCCCCGCAATACACACTTCCGATCACCATAGGCGGCGAGAAGAGGCTGGCGCTCGGGGCCAACATCACCGTCGAAAGCTACGAGCTCGGCACTTTCTCCCAGTTCCAGCCGCGTATCAGCATCCGGGCGGCGGAGTGGCTGCCTCAGGTCCAGATCGCCTATTCCTTCGGGACCTTCGACAACGACGCGGGAGTGACGAAAACCCAGTACTACCAGCCTCAGGCCGTGAACGGGTGGTCGCTGACGGCGGTCTTCCACCCCTTTGAGGCGATTTACGCGGTGGTCAGCTATCTGCCGGAGAACCGCAACTACATCGCCGGCAATTATGCGATCCAGAATACCGTCAGCGGCACCCTGCACATGAACCTGACGCCCGCGCTGCGCGCGTCGGTCTATTATCAGGACACCTGGTATAAGGGCGGCGGGGACCAGGCGGTCGGCGGCGGTTTCAGCGTGGCCTTCTGAGCATGACCCGCCGGCCGCTTACTTCAGGCCGGCCAGGGACCGCGCCTTCGCCACCGCCTTCAGGCAACCCGCCTCATCGCCTGCCGCCTGGAGGTTCAATGCCTCGTTCAGCGCGCCCGCCGCACCGCTGTCCGGCGGCTTCAGCCCGGCCGCCGCGAGGGACGAGGGCGTGGGTTCGTGCGAATCCTGAGCGGCGACGGACTGGTCCTGCGTCGGCGGCTGGGTCGGCGGCGCCTGTGTCTGCTTCAGCTCATGCTGCGTCTTCGCAATCGCCTCGACGCATTTCTCCCAACTGGCGGCATGCGCCGGCAGGCTCCCCACCGGCCCCGCGAGCAGACCGAAGCCCGCAAGGCCGAAACAAAATGCCTGAAGCCGCTTCATGGCCGCCCTTCCCGGATGGTGGCTGCGCCGGCAGCCGAGGTGGGCCACTCAAGCATCAGCCTCCCGCCAGCGTCAAGCCGCAGGGCGCCGTTACGGCAACCCTCTTCCGGCGCGGTGAGCGAGGCGGCGGAAGCGCCACGCGGCGGATAGAGGCGGCTTTCGCAGCGGCCCGCGCGGCATCAGAATGCCGTGGGAATCAACCCGGTCGCCCATCCCCGCGAGCGCTCGTCACGGCCAATGTTTAAACTGTCCTTCCTCCTGATCGGGGCGCGCGCCTTCCGCGCGCAATGGCCTGTGCTGTGCGGCATGGGCGCCCTGCTCATCGCCGCCGGCTTTTTCGTCGCTTTCCATGCACCCGACCATCTTGTCGTGTTGACGGGGCAGGCCGTCGGCGTGGTCTTCCTTTTCATGGCGGCGGGGAACATCCTGCAGTTCGCCAGCCAGACCCGGAGCGCGCGCGGATTCTTCGCTCTCGTCCGGGCCTTCTGCCTTCTCGCCGCCGGCACGCTCGCCCTTCGCTGGCCGGGCCATGCCGAGGATATGCTCGCGGCCTTGTTCTGCGTGGTTTTCCTCGCCGACGGTCTCGGCCGCATCGCGGTGGGCGTGCTGCTGCGGCTGCCGGACCTGCGCTGGCGGGTGATCTATGGCGGCGTGCAGCTCGCCTTCGCCTTGGTTTTCCTCGCCGGATGGCCGGTTCCGCTGGAGCGCAGCGTCGCGCTGTGCGTCGGGTTGATCTTCGCTTTTCGCGGCTGGCTGCTGCTGCGGCTTGGCCTGCTGTTCCGCAACCAGCCCGCGGACGCAACGATCCTTCATCTGCCGATGTTCGCCTCGCGCGGGTGGTATGAGCGCTCGCCCGATCTGATCGAGCGGAGCCCGGCAACCGCCGCCGACCCGATGATCGTCCATGTATGGACACCGGTCGGCTCGGCGGAGGTCCCCCATCGCCGGCTGTTGATCGATCGCTATGTGGCGGCGGTGAATGCCGATGGGGTGATCTCGACCGGACATGCCTCGCTCGAAATGCCGCCCTCGCTCTATATCAGCCACTACCCCGCCGTCGAAATGGACCGCTCAGGCGAGGATTTCGTCGGCGCGCTCCGCGCCACGCCGGACAACGACGTGCCCGGCCACTTCCAGCCTTCCTATGCCGAGGAGGCGGCGGGATGGTGCGAGGCCGACGGGCGGGTGGAGTTCCACAATTACAACCCTCGCCAGCTTGAGGCGTTCTGGGCGCACTACCGCAAGGACGACACCTACAATCTCACCAACCGCAACTGCTCCGTTGTAGTTGCGCAGGCGCTCGACGCGGCACTGGAAGGCGCGATGGCCGGCCGTCATCCCTGGCTGCAACTGCTCATGCTGCTGGCCAATCCCGACATCTGGGTGGGCGCGCTGCTGCGCGCGCGGGCGAATGTCGGCACCTGGACGCCCGGCCTCGTGCTCGACTACGCCCGCACACTCGCCCGGATCGTCGAACGTGAGGAGAGTTCCTGGTTCGAACGCTTCACACTCTTCATCCGCCGCCTCGGGCCGCCGGGCCACTGAAACCCGGAGCAAGCGCTGAAGTGAGCAATTCGGCGTCAACGCCCTCCGTGGGATTAGCGCGCGTGAGCCAATCATCGTCCTCTGCGATCCATTCTCCCATACTCAAACCCTCGATTTCGTCGGAGCGGCAGACCGCATGTCATGCCGTCTTTCGCCTATCGGATGTCTTCATCAGCGGCAGCAGAATCTCGCCCTGCCGCCGGATCTCGCGCAGATAGGGCGTGTCCGAGAGGATGAACTGGGTGATGCCGAGTTCGGCATATTTGCGCAGCGAAGCGGCAACCTCCTGCGCCGAACCCACCAGCCAGGTCGTGCCCAGGAGGCGTGCGCGGGCGGGTCGCCCGGCGCCCCCCTTCAGGCGGCGTGCCGCAGCAGTGGGGCACGGTTCTGCCCCGCAAGACGCTGGCGCTCGCGGTCCAGCCGAGCGCGCACGGCGCTCACCGTCAGACCATCCCGGCGCAGGATCAGCGCGACGAGGGGGTCGGCGAGAATGTCCTCAAGGGTGGGTTCGGCCACGAAGGATGCGGCAACAGGGGACGTGGTCGACAGGCGCGCCTCAGCGCCCGCAGCAAAAACGGAGCTCATCTCATTCATCCCGGAATCGGGCACAGGCGAACCGCCACATGCCGGATTGAAACATCAAACGCGAAGGGGGATTGCCGGCTCAGGGCCGTACGAGATATCGACAACACATAGTCATGGCTCAGCCCTCAAGCTCGTTGCCCGACCACGAAGTCGCTCCGTGGCGCTTTAGCGTTGATGACGCGGTGCAAGCTGCCGGGTGTCAAATCCCGCGACGGACGGCGTGAAGCCATTCGCAGGGTTGTTCTAGCCACGCAGCCGCCAGTTGTCAACTAAAATTGTAGACTACTCGCCCCCCCTCCGCCCGGCGCCGCCTCAGCCGAGATGATGGATCCATGCGGCGGCCATCAGCAGGCAGATGATCGATGTCGGGACGCCTGCGCGCGCGAATTCGACGAAGCCGAGCGCGATGCCGCGCTTTCGGCATTCTTCGGCGACGATGATGCCGACGAGGCTGCCGAAGACCACGGCACTCGACGAGAAGCCGGTGCCAAGGACGATGGCGGCACCCAGTGCCTCCGGCTCGCGGCTGCCGGTGATGAAGGGAGCCACCAACATGACCGCCGGGTTGTTGCCCACAATGTTGCTCAGTACCGCCATGATGAGCAGCATGGACGGCGGGTCATGAAGATCGAGCCCGCTGTCGCGCAGTCGCGCCAGCATGTGTTCCGGCAGACCGGTGGCGGTGAATGCCGCATTGACCACGAACAGGCCGAACAGCAGCAGCAGCAGATCGCCGTTCACGTGATGCAGGAGGTTGCTCGACGCAATTCGCCGGCTGACGAGGAGCACGCTCGCTCCCATCAACGCGATCAGCATATGGGGGACTTCGGTGAAGATGAACGCCGCGACGACGGCGAGAGCAACCACGCAAGCCTTGATTGTCTCGTCCCGGCTGAACGTCACCTGCGCATCGGGGGCGCTCGCGGCCACGCTTCCATCCGCCGGCCGGACCGCATCGGGCAGTGACCAGCGACCGCGATAGGCCATGACGATCACGACCCAGATCAGCGGCAGGCTCAGCACGGCCGGCGGTGCCGCCGCCACCATGAAGTCGACGAAAGACAGGTTCAACGTCTCGGCGACAATCATGTTTTGAGGACTGCCGAGAAGGGTCGCCGTCGAACCGAAATTGGCGGCGAAGCAGAAGCCGAGAAGGAAGGGGAGCGGATCGAGCCGTCGCCCCATGCAGATGGAGCACAAGATCGGCGTCATCGCGACGGCCACGACATCCTTGTTCAGGAGGGCGGACATGACGCCGGCAACCGCGATGAGGATCGCCAGGAGGCCCTTGGGACCCACGGCGAGGTGCCCGATCTTAAAGGCGATCCAGTCATAAAAGCCCGCGACCATGAAGGCCGCCGACACCGTCATCAGCCCGAACAGAAGGCCGATGACGCGATAGTCAACCGCCGCCCAGGCGGCCGCGGGTGACATGTGTCCCGACGCGATGAGCACCATCGCCCCGACGATGGCGGCACCGGTCCTGTCGAGGCGAAAGCCCGGCAAATGGCCGACGCCCATGGCGATGTAGACCAGCACGAAGATCGTGAGCGTCAGGTCCATGTCACCCACTATCCCCGGCTGAGCTGGATACGCGGCAGGCACTCCCCGGGGAGAGGGCAACGGCCGGGCATTCCTCATGAGCGGAAGGAGAGCGGGGGCAGCTCGCGTTGCCGGCGGTCACTTCGGACCACCGCGATCCATGTTCCAGAGATTATAGGCGCTCTCGCCATAGAGCGGTCGGTCGAGCCCCTCCACCTGAATGATGTCCGGCACGCGCAATACACCCATCGCATCGAGGACTTTGAGAAGGACGTAGGTGACGATCCCCGCATAGGCGGCGACGACGACGACCGCGAGCAACTGCACACCGAGCTGGTGGATACCGGCCGCCACCTGATTGATGTGCGAGCTTGCAAGCACGCCGATCAAGAGCGCGCCGGTCATGCCGCCGACACCATGCGCCCGCCACACCTCAAGGGAGTCGTCAATCTTCAGCCAGGCCTGCACATGCTTGGCGTGGTAGCAGGCGGTGGCGCCGACGGCGCCGATCAGCAGTGCGGCCATGGGTTCGACGTAGCCTGAGGCGGGAGTGATGGTCGCAAGCCCCGCGACCGCCCCGACCAGCACGCCGGAGAAAGAAGGCCGGCCCGTCTTCAGCCATTCCCAGAACATCCACACGAGCATGGCGATGGAGCCGGCGAGCATGGTGTTGGTAAAGGCATAGGCGGCGAGCGCATCGGCGGCATACGCACCGCCCGCATTGAAGCCGAACCAGCCGAACCACAGCAGGCCGGCACCGAGCGCCACCAGCGGCAGGCTCGCGGGCTCGGATTCGCTCTCACCGGGGGCGAGCTTGCGCTTGCCGAGATAGGCCGCGGTGACCAGAGCGGAAAAGCCCGCAGACGTATGGATGACGATGCCGCCTGCGAAATCAACGACGCCAAGCGTGGCGAGGAAGCCCCCGCCCCAGATCCAATGGGCTGCCGGCAAATAGACCAGGATGGTCCACAAGGTGATGAAGAAGAGATAGGCGCCGAAACGCAGCCGCCCGACAAACGCGCCCGTCATCAGGGCCGGTGTGATGATGGCGAACATCATCTGATAGGCGAACACCATGATGAACGGGATGCTCGGTCCATAGGCCGGGTTGGGCTCGATGCCGACATGGTACATGCCGAAATAGGGAACGAGGCTCCCGATCACGCCGCCAATATCAGGACCGAAGACAAGGCTGAAGCCGCCGAATACCCAGACCAACCCGACGACGCCCATGCAGACGAAGTTCTGGATCATTATCGAGAGCATGTCGCGCTGCTTGACGAGTCCGCCGTAAAAGAGCGCCAGAGCAGGGGTCATCATGCACACCAAGGCGGTGCACAGGAGAATGAAGGCGGTGTCGCCCGCATTTATCGCTTGCATCTCATTTCCCTCCTTCAAGGCGCCCGTCGGTCTCAGCCGCCGACGGCGCGGAACCGGAAACCCGTTGGTTGCGAACCGCGCCGGCGCATGAGGCAAGCACCGGAGATCAAGCACCGGCGCTATTGTTTGCGCACCGTCATGTGGCTCGCGTGGAGGACGGTGCCCCACGGGGGTCGCCGCCGATCATGTGTTCGGCCACCGGCCGATGGGGATGCGGAGCAAGAAGCCTCTTCGGCGCGATGAAGAGATACATCGTCAAGACGTAGGGGGCCGTGAACGAGGGAATGCCGGCCGGAGCCACCATCACGTCGAGCGCTCCTTGCACGAACACCGTGGTCACGGTTGCCAGCAGCGCATAGGCGACCACTTTTGCCGATGTCTGCAGGAAGACGACGCCGACGGCGAGCGCGGTCAGCACGGGGCTGAACCCATACAGGCCCTGGCTGACGGCCGCCGGCTCGGCGCCCATGGCGATGGCGACTGTCAGCGCCACCAGCGAGCCCGCGGCAGTGGCGACTCCGGCCGGAAACGAGGCGAGGAAGATGCCGACGAGTATGAGCGCCCCGGAGATTTCACTGCCGAGCAGGAAAACCTGGCCGATGTTGCGGAAGAAGATCTGCACCAGCTCCAGCGGCTGGGGAATGGGCGCCAGCCCTTGCACATAGTCCGTGGCAAGCCGCGGGGCGTCGCCGACGACCTGAAGGCTGCCAAAGGAATTGGCCCCGGCAACCATCAGCCAGCCGGTCAGCACGAACGGCCCGGTCGAGCCGGGTATGCCCCATTTGGCTGTAAGGGTTGCGCCGAAGGCCGCGGTCGCCACGGTGCTCGTGGCGGCGCCCACGATCACATAGGCCCACAGCTGGGGCGAGACGGCGATGAAGGTAGGCAGCGCCGCGCCGACAAGGACACCGTTGAAGCCATAGAGGCCCGAGGCAACAGACGACCCGTCGCAATCGAGCAGCCGCGCCGTAAGCGTCGCGCTCACGACCCCGATCAGCGCCCCGATCGTCGTCGCCCAGACGCCGGAGGCGTAGGACGCATACGCCATGGCGGCCCAGAAGAAGATCCCCGTCAAGGAATTCTCCAGAAAGAAAACCTGGCTGGTTCCCTTGAGAAGATCGGTTCCGATATGTCTCTTCTGGCGGTCCATGGGGTGGTCTTTCTTTCAGCGCCAAAGAAATTCCTGCGGAAGTGTGCGGCCGCGCGCCTCCTCGCGAACGATCCGCCAGAACCGGCGGACCTCGTTGCGCACGTCATAGGTTTCCATGCCCACCGCCCGGAGCATGATCCCGGCCTCGTTGGGCAGGCGGCAGACACCGGAAATGCCGCGCGCCGTCCCGGCGGGAAAGCAGGTCTCGAACCGTTCCTTGATACGGGTCGCCACCGGCGGCGGGGTCAGGCACATAATGTTGGCGAAGGCGTCGAAGCCCCCCATCACGGCGGGATAGTCGACCGTCGGCTCATCCTTCTCGATCAGGATCTTCTCGGCGAAGATCTTGCGCCCGTCAGGCCGACGCACCGCAACGGCGAGGGACAGGAGGTCAAGCCCGAAACGCTCGTCGACATGGTGGTGCTTGCGTCCGGCAAGAACCATCTCGCCATGCAGCAGTGTCGCGTCTTCCGCTATGACGATGTCGGTCTGGTTGATGAAGCGAGAGCCGCGGTAAGGGATGGTAAAGTCGGGCAGATACTCCAGATAGGCGCCCCGCTCGAGCGTCACCGCCTGATGTTGAGAGGCGTAGTTCGCATCCATCTGGTGCACGCGGTTGGCGCTCTGGGTCGTCACATGCGCGCTCGCCCCTTCGCCCACCGAGATGTCGATCCTGTAGCGGTCGCCCTGGAGGATGCCGCCCCCGATGGCGATGATCGAGCAGATCGGCAATTCCGGCATCGCCTCGTCCCAGTAAAGCGCCTGCTGCACGAGCAGCGGCGTCACACGGTAGAGGTCGTGCAGGACCGAGCGCCCCTCCCGTCGGGAAAAGCCCAGGCGCAGCTCGCCGACCTTGCCCGGTGCCGCGGCGCGCATCTGGGCCGGCTCGGTTTTGAAGCCGACCAGTTCGCGCGCCGTGTCGAGGTGCCCCAGTCTCTCATTGAGCCCCATGTGTCAGGCATCCACCGCAAGGGGCGACGTCACTTTCACATCGAACAGCGCCATATCGAGGATCAGGCGAATGAGATCGTCGACGCCTTCGCCCGTCTTGCAATTGGTGAACAGGAACGGTTTCGCCCCGCGCATCAGCCTGGAGCCGCGGTCCATCACGTCGAGGCTCGCCCCGACATAGGGAGCGAGGTCCTTCTTATTGATCACGAGAATGTCCGACTGGCAGACGCCCGCGCCGTTCTTGCGCGGGATCTTGTCGCCGGCGGCGACGTCGATCACATAGATATAGAAGTCGGCCAGCGCCGGGCTGAAGGTCAGGGTGAGATTGTCTCCCCCGGACTCGATAAGGATCACGTCGCTGTCGGGGTACCGCTCCTCGAGTTCCTCCACCGCGGCGATGTTCATCGAGGGGTCCTCGCGCACGGCCGTGTGCGGACAGGCTCCCGTCTCGACGCCGACAATCTTCTCCTCGACCAGTATGCCGCGCAGCGTGCGGCGAACCTGCTTGGCGTCTTCGGTCGTCACCACGTCGTTGGTGATGATCAACGGCTTGATGCCGAGATCGATCAGCCGCGGGGTGATGGCCTCGATGACCGCGGTCTTGCCCGATCCAACCGGGCCGCCGATGCCGATGCGCGTGATTTTCTTCATGAGCCGCTTCCTTTGCCGATGGCGCGTCAGTTCATGAACAGACGGACATGGGTGGTCGTGTGGTGTGCGACGAGCACGTCGAAGACGGGCGCGAAGGAGGCCATCTCCTCCAGCGAGAGATCACGCACGACCTGGTAATCGCCGTCGACGCGCCCTTGCGCGGCGAACAGAATGCGCTGCGTCTCGATGTGATCGATGCGCATCAGCCGCAGCGCCGCGCTGAGGATCATGGAGGCGATGCCGTATTGATGCATGACGAAGGCTTCGCCCTCATCGATGCCCATATGGGCAAGCGCCACCGCCTGGCCGATGGGTAGGCAACCCGGCGTCTCGGCGGAACGTATGGCGTCGAGCCAGCGCTGAAGCATTGGGGAGGGCATGATCTTCAGCGCGAGTTCGGCGAATTTCTTGCCGACCCGTGTCAGCATCAACTGCTGCTCTTCCCCGACGCGCCGGCAGAACAGCTCGCTGTCCGCGACCAGCACTTCCTCATAATCGTCCGCAAGTGCGGCGCGGTGCGCGTGCAGCAGCGCGACGCCATCCATCCGCGCCGTCTGCCGCAGAACGAGGTCGACATAGCGCAGAAGACTGTCGGGATCGGAGACGACGCCGGTCTGCAGCGCCGATTCGAGACCGTTGGAAAAGGCGAAGGATCCGATCGGCAGCGTGGAATCCGAGAACTGCAGCAGGCGCGCCAGATGCGCCATGTCGGAGGAAATGCCGCGCTGTCGCGTCGATGCGTCCATCGTCAGGTCACCGGTGTGTGCGAATGGCCGTGGCCATGGTGATGGCCGTCGCCGTGACCGTGGCCATGCGCGCGATGGTGAGGCTGCGGATCGGCGGCGTCGTGATGGTGATGCGGCGTGGCCTCGGCCCCGGCGAACAGCAGGCGCACGTCCCGCGCGTCCAGCTTGGCGGCGATTTCCTCGCCGGGGGCGAAATACGTCTTCACATGATCGAAGGCATGGGTGCGCATCACCGATGCCATTACTTTCCGATCGACGGACAGCGGCACATAGACCGTGGTGTCCTTGATCACGGCCGGCCAGTGCTGGTTGCCGAGGCCATGGCCAAGCTCGAAGCAGGTGCGCAGGATTTCGCCGGGCGACAGATTTTCGAGGCCTTCGAGTTCGATGACCAGAACGTCATTGAGCGCGATCCGCGCCGCCACGATCGACTTCGCGTCCTTGTCATAGTGAAGGACGTCGCCATCATGCAGGTGCTCGGAGCGTGGCAGCGAAATGGCGATCTCCGCGCCGCTTTCCGTCGCCTTGCGCAGCCGGCTCTTTGGCGCCTCCCATTGCTCCAGCACCAGAAGATCGACGGCGGCGGACCGGGCGCGTTCCTGCCAGAGGGGGTCGCGCAGATTACCGAGCGTGCTCTCGACGAGGATCATGTGTGTCTCCCTGGAAACGCGGCGTCAGGCGGGACGCGCCGCGCAGGCCGAGCCACGTAACGCCGTAGCCGACGACGAGACTGGCGATGATGTAGAGAAGCGAGAGGCCGAGCTGGCCCGGCGCCGTCATCTCGGAATAGGCGCCGTAGATGAATGTTGAGAACGTCGACATGCCGCCGCAAAAACCGGTCGATACCAGCAATGTGACGTTCTTCGACATCCTGCCGGCGCGGGTAAGTCCAAAGATGAAGCCGAGCAGGAATGATGCGAGGACGTTGGCCACGAAGACGTCAACCGGAAAGGCCGTGCTGTACCGCCCCAGCATGAGCATGGAGACCTCGCGGGCTATCGCCCCCAGCCCTCCGCCGACGAACACATTGATCACCGGCCACCACATTGTCGCGCCCTATGCTTTCGCCAGCGCCGCGCCGATGGCGGCGGCAAGCAGGCCCGTCGCCACGGACGTGACGAGATAGGTCAGCGCCAGCCCATGGCGCCGCGCCTCCGCCATCTGAACGGCATCGAGCTGCATGGTGCTGAACGTGGTGTAGCCGCCAAGCATTCCCGTCAGCACCAGCGACGAGATGAGGTCGCCATGACGGTGATCCCACTCCAGCGCAAGCAATGTCGCGAGATAGGCGATGACGAAGGCGCCGGTGACATTGATGACGAAGGTGCCCACCTTGAACGGGTGGCTGAAGTGCCCGTCGAAGAAGCGGCCCATCTGCCAGCGCAGCAAAGAGCCGATCCCGCCACCCAACCCCACCCACACGATATCGATCGCTTGCATCGGCTATCTGCCATCGAGCTGAGGCGGAGGGACGGCGCCCTCCACCGCCCGGTTAAGAAGTCAGCTGAAGAAGTGCAGCTGACTCAAGGGAAGGCGCGTCGCCGGTTCGATCGTGGCATGCGTGCCGTCGACCGTTACCGCAAAGGTCTCGGGATTGACCTCGATCACCGGCAGGGCGGTATTGCGCACCATGGAACTCTTCGTGATCGTCCGCGTGCCGTAGACGGAAGCAACCCGCGACTTCAACTCGTAGCGCTCCACAATTCCGGCCTCCAAGGCGGCGTGCGACGTGAACGTCACACGGGTCTTGGTCAGTGCCGAGCCCATCGCGCCGAACATCGGCCGGTACATCACGGGCTGTGGGGTTGGCAGGGAGGCGTTCGGATCACCCATCAGCGCCCAGGAGATCATGCCGCCCTTGATCACCATTTTCGGCTTGGCACCGAAGAAGGCCGGCTCCCACAGGACGAGGTCGGCCATTTTGCCGATCTCGACAGAGCCGATGATGTGGGAAACGCCCTGCGCGATGGCCGGGTTGATCGTGACCTTGGCGACGAAGCGCAGAACCCGTTCATTGTCGTTGCCGGACGTGTCGCCCTTGTAGGCGCCCATGCGCAGCTTCAGGAGGTCGGCGGTCTGGACGGCGCGCACCCAGTTCTCCCCGACCCGTCCCATGGCCTGGCTGTCGCTAGACAGGATCGAGATGGCGCCGAGATCGTGCAGCACATTCTCGGCGGCGATGGTCTCGGCCCGGACACGGCTTTCGGCGAAGGCGACATCGGTCGGGATCTTCGGGCTGAGATTGTGACAGATCATGGTCATGTCGAACAATTCGGCCTGGGAGTTGATCCCATAGGGCAAGGTCGGGTTGGTCGAACTGGGGATGACATTCGACAGGCCGGCGACCCGGATGATATCCGGCGCATGGCCGCCGCCGGCGCCTTCCGTATGGTAGGTGTGAATGGTGCGCCCCTCGAAGGCGGCGATCGTGCTCTCGACGAAGCCGGCCTCGTTGAGCGTGTCGGTGTGAATGCACACCTGAATGTCGCAATTGTCCGCGACCGTTAAGGCATTGCGGATCACCGCCGGCGTACTGCCCCAGTCCTCGTGGATTTTCAGCCCCATCGCCCCGGCGCGGATCTGTTCCTCGATCGGAAGCGGGGCCGAGCCATTGCCCTTGCCGAGCACGCCCGCATTCACCGGCCAGGCATCGAACGAGCGAAGCATCATCTCGATGTTCCACGTGCCCGGCGCGATGGTCGTGCCGTTGGTCCCGTCGCTCGGCCCGATGCCGCCCCCGAACAAGGTTGTGACACCGTTGGAGAGCGCGGCCTGGGCCTGCTGCGGGGAGATGAAGTGGACATGGGCGTCGATGCCGCCCGCCGTCAGGATGAGGTGCTCGCCCGAAATCGCATCCGTGCCTGGACCCAGCGCCAGACCCGGCGTGACACCCGACATGATGGACGGGTTTCCGGCCTTGCCGATGCCACAGACCAGACCGTTCTTGATGCCGACATCGGCCTTTATCACCCCCAGCACGGCGTCGACGATGGTGACGTTCGTGATGACGAGGTCGGGCGCTCCGGCGGCACTGGTCAGCTCGTTGTCGTAGCCCATGCCATCGCGCAGCGTCTTGCCGCCGCCATAGACGGCTTCTTCGCCATAGACACGCAAATCCTTCTCGATCTCGATGTAGAGGTCGGTATCCCCAAGCCGAACCTTGTCACCAGTCGTGGGGCCGTAAAGGTCCGAATATTGCTGCCTCGAGATTTTGGCCATCTCAGAGCTCCCTTGCGCGCTTGTCAGGGCTTGTCACGACTTGCTTTTGAACCCGTAGCGCTGCGCACGCGCGAGAGCGTCGGTCAGACGCGGGCGATAATCGTCGTAGTTCTCGTCGCCGACCCAGCCATTCACGAGGCCGTTGAAGCCCAGAACGCGCTGCTTGCCCTGAAAGGGAACAAGCACGACCTCTTTCTCGTCCCCCGGCTCGAAGCGAAGGGCGGTCGTGGCGGGAATGTTCAGCCGCTTGCCGAAGGCTTGCTCACGGTCGAATTCGAGAAAGGCATTGACCTCGAAGAAGTGAAAGTGGGAGCCCACCTGGATCGGGCGATCTCCCGTGTTCCGGACCTTCAGAGGCGTCGTCGGGTAGCCTGCATTTATCTCGATGTCGCCCTTGCCGAGAACAAGTCCACCGACCGGCGCCTTCTTCTTCTCATTGTTCATGACGAGAAACCTTGCGCATCTACTTGATGGGATCGTGAACTGTGACGAGACGGCTTCCATCCGTGAAGACGGCCTCGATCTGGACGTACGGGATCATTTCCGCGACCCCTTCCATCACATCCGCCCGGCCAATTGCCTTGCCGGCCAGCTCCATGACCTCTTCAACGGTCTTGCCGGCCCGCGCGCCGTTCAGCGCGGCAACGGAGATGAGGGATACGGTTTCAGGATGATTGAGCTTCAATCCTTGATCTTTACGCTGCTGCGCGACGTGAGCGAGCGTGTAGATCAGCAGCTTATCGATTTCCCTGGGCGTGAAATGCATGGTTGAATTCCTCGACCACCATGACGCACGATCGGATACACGGGCACGGCTAGCTGATAGGCAAATCGGGAAGAATAGTCGCGGCGAACGACGAAAAGTTCCCGGATCTCGGCTTTTCCCGTAGAGGGCGCGTCATTTTCCAGCATCCGTTGCGGTGAAACGCAAAGAATGTCTTCACTCGATAACGCTGCGCGAAAGGCGAATAACTGAACTGGCTCAGTGCGACATCAGTCCGCTAGTCACATATTGAACATCATCATGCCACTTGAATCAAATTTTGCAAGGAGTATTAATTAAATGGTCGCCAAGCAATAATTATTTCGAAATTTTATCATTTTAACGGTACAATAATGAACCCAACTTAGGTACCTTAATACATCAATATATTGATAAAGACGCGCCTCGAATACCAATAACTCGATACCTTGATCGGCATTCCCGGAGGCCTTGCTTTACTCGTTGTGCCAATCGGCTGCGCCGCGCCAGGGCTGGAAAGGAACACTGCACTGCCGCCGCCTTTGCGCGGCGTCCTTGCTTCCGGACCATGGTCGCGCTTATGCAGGGAAGTGCCTCGCACTGCACGGGGAGACCGATGCAGCCGGGGCTCCGGACTCCGAAAGCGTTGCTCGATCAAATACTTATGGACCCCTTATCGAGAGGATCGGGCCAATGATGTGGAGAAGGGCTGTGAAGGGCGGCGCAATGGCAGCCTTCCTTCT
Source organism: Pseudomonadota bacterium (assembly GCA_023414975.1). Lineage (GTDB taxonomy): Bacteria > Pseudomonadota > Alphaproteobacteria > Rhizobiales > Xanthobacteraceae > Ancylobacter. Next base: position 16,234 of record JAEZMI010000339.1, read on the forward strand.
GTCTGTTCCGCTGATCGACCACGCAATGGCCGGAACCGATTTCTTGCCGGGCCAGGAGAATTGCTCGTCCCATGGACCGAAATCCATCTGGGTGGAAAGCCTGAAGACCTGCATCGATCCCGGCGGGTATTTATGGGCGGAGGGGTATTTCAATACGTATTCAAATTATCCCGAGACGAACAAGGAATTTTACAGTATCGGAACGGTCGCGATTACCCTGAACACGATAACCGACACAGGCTTACTCGGGCCCCTGCGGGGCGTGGCGGATGTCCGCTTCCAGTACCGCACCTCCGACCCCTGGTCGGACGGGCCGTCGGAGTTCCAGATCAAGCCGCAGACATTGTACCTCGAATGGTCGGGGATAACCTTCGGCATGCGGAACTCGTTCTTCGACTTTTACGAGAATGAGGACGTTCTCGGAACGGACCCCGGCATTGTGGGGGATGACACCAAGCTGCCGGTCCTGGGCTACACCTTCGCGCTGCCACAGGAGGCCTCGCTCACCCTCGCGCTTGAGCAAGGCAGATATCGCGATGAAGGCATCAAGCCGGCGGACGCCGCGTCCGGCGTGACGTTTGTTCAAGATGACGAAGCGCCGGATTTTGTCGTCGCACTCGGCCAGGCAACGGCTTGGGGGTCCTACCAGTTTTCCAGCGCGTTGCACCGCATCGCCCTGGAAGGGAACCCGCCGCCCATGGCGACGTCTCCAACCTCATGGGGCTATGCGTTCCAGGCCGGCGTGATGATCAATCTTCCGATGCTGGCGAAAGGCGACTCGCTCTATTTGCAGACCGCCTATGTCGATGGCGCGACCAGCTATCTCGGCTTGATCGATCCGGGCGGCGACTTCTCGCCACCCGATGCCTTTCTGAACATGGAGGGCGGCTACGCGCGGGTGAGCGGGTGGAACATAACGGCGCAGTATCTGCACCACTGGTCGCCTGTTCTGAACTCGGCGTTCTACACGGCCTATGGACGCTTCGACCTCAATGACGGCAGTGCCGCGGCCAGCTACGGCGCCTCGGGTGGCGAGAACTTCAATGTCGGCGGCAATCTCGTCTGGTCGGCCACCGAGAGTCTCTCCTTCGTCGCGCAATATGTCTTCAATTATTACGCGGCGCGAGATTACGTCGAAACTTCTTACGGCATGCCCCGGAGTTCGCTGAGCGCGCACCAGATACTACTCATGGCGCGCTATGATTTTTAAATTGAGACTGCATGGCGCTGCTCCGCGCTCTCCTAGCCCTGCCTTCACAGTGAATTCACCGATGAATAAAATTGATAGGAAAAAATAGCAGTATCCCGCTGCAGGTTACAGGGCGAAATCGTCATTCTATTACCAAAATGAATTAATATTCATTGACGTGATTTGACTTATACAATTCATCATGTTCATAATTACCAAATAGGCAGCGGATTTTCTTATTAAATTCCGCTTGACGGATATGGCAGGAGTTGCGGTCGCCCTTTATTCAGGAGAAAGCACGATGGAAAAGTTCGAGAACAGGTTGGCGTGTGTGATCAAATCAGATGGCACCATCGCCCGTGGCTATTTGATCGATAAATGCGAGCTGAAAGGAGAAAATGAGTATCTGATCACGTGGAAAATTCCGCTCCAAGGTGACGTAAAAACGAATTTCTCCGGGACGATTGGCAGCGCTTTGGAAGAGAATATCGAGCCCGGTTTTATCACAGTCGGGCTTACTCATGATTCAAGCCAGATGCAGGTACATACGTATGACGTGGGCGGCAAGCCTGCTCGTCGTTCATTTCACATCGCATGCTTCAGAGACGAATAAGTATTGCAATTTCCTATGAGAAATCTGCTTGTACCGTGTAGATCGATAGGTGAGTACAGGTTTCACTAAGTCCCACGGGCCGCGCGCTCTGTGATAGACGGATGGTACGGATCTGCACGGAGATTAGGGGCTCGCGTCAGTGCTCCGTGCGGTGTGCTGTTTGATCGGTGCTCTGCCTTAGAGAGCGGTCGCGCAGGGAGTCATAAATCGGCGCGCTTCCAAGCAGGGTTGGTACCACCATCGCCGTGAAGCAGGCGGCCAGCATGGGCAACAGCAGCGTTACGTCAGCTGTCATCTCCAGCGTCAAGACGATCCCGGTGAGCGGCGCTCTCACGATCCCAGCGAAGATCGACGCCATCCCCACAACCGCGAAGCTCACGGGATGGATGCCAATGCCCGGCAGCAGCGCCTCAGCCGCAAGCCCAAAAAACAACCCGCTCTGCGCGCCCAGGACGAGCATCGGCGCGAACAGGCCGCCGGGGGTTCCTGCCGCATAGGACACCGTACTGAGCAGGAGCCGCATCGCATAGAGAGCAGGCAAACTGGCGAGCGTCCCGGCACCGGTCAGTAGGCTTTGCGTGATCGGATCCCCACCGCCGACGGCGGCGGGGAAGAACCACGCGAGCGAGCCGACCGCCGCGCCAACGACCCCCGCCCGCAGCTCCACGGGGAACCGCGACAGACGGTCGCCAATCGAGAGCGCGCCGAGGAGCATGGCATTGTAGATGACCGCCAGAAATCCCGACAGAAGGCCAAGCACGAAGAACAGCGGTTTGACTTCGTGGGCGACGACGGGGATCGGCGCAACCTGAAAGTCCGGTGCGTCGCCAAGCATCAGTCGCGATACAGTGATGGCGGCCGCAGAAGCGCCGAGCGCCGCTGTTGCGATGGGGATCTCAAATCGTTTGTAAACCTCCTCCAAAACGAAAATGGCCCCGGCCAGCGGCGCGTTGAATGCGGTCGCAAGACCCGCCGCCGCTCCTGCCGCGATCAGCATGCGTGTGTCTGGCCAGCTTCGTCCTGTAAGCTCAGAGAGAAGATGTCCGGCGCTCGCGCCCATCTGCACGCTGGGGCCCTCGCGACCCAGCGCGAGACCGGAGCCGATCGCGAGTACGCCGCCGGCGAACTTGACAGGGATCAGACGCATGGCACTCGGGGGGCGTACGCGATCTGCCACCACCGCTTCGACATCTGGAATTCCGCTTCCAGACGCATGCGGCGATATCCGACGCACCAACCAAGCCGCGGCGGACACGAGCAGAGCGAACAGCGCCGCGCCGATCATGAGCCCGACGACGCCTCGCAGGTGCGCCCATACAATGAAGCTATTGCGCAGAGCGTCGGCGTGAACAAGAGCCACTCGGAACAGACTACCTAACAGGCCAGCAACAGCGCCTACAATCAAGGCGAGAGCTACGCCAAATATAAATTGCCCTGGATCTTTTGTGGAGCATCCCGCTCCAACTGCGTTTTCATGCATCTTCGTGCCAGTGCCGAGAGAAGCGATTACAATAGAGCAATCTAACGGGTTGATCGCTCCTCCCGATTTTCATCGGATTTTTACGCGATGACCGGAAACGTCACCTGCACTGAATTTTCGCTGAACATCCGCCGCAGAACAACTGGCGTCTCGGGTATCTTAAAATTTCCCGAACCTGCTGCTCAAACCGTGAACAACGACGATGGATGACGTTTCCGCACATCTCATCCCTCTTTGAGCGCGCACCGAACTTCACGGCTCGTAAGATGGAAATTCTGCTCCGTCGCGAGTCCAGCCCTTCGGATCTTGGCCCAAGCCGCTCGCTCGAAGGCCTCCCTGTGGCGCCGGAAATAGGCCTCGCAGCCCTCCTGCTCTGGCTTTCCGCTTAGGGAGCGGAAAGCCAGGCGGTGGATGAAGCAGGAGCCCTCATGACCGCTTGGCCGGAATGTCAAAGCGTCGACGTCATACCGCCATGTCAGATCATCGGCCGCCGAGACGTCGATGATCCAGCCGACTCCCACCGTCATACCGAGCCATTCACACGCGAGCGTGCGTATCCGGCCACGCCGCCCAGGATGACCCAGAACACCAAGCTGATGACGGAGGCCATGACGATGAAAGCATGTGCCAAGGCGTGGGGAACCGGAGACGCGAACTCGGCGGGCTGAGGAGCGCCCACAAGGTGCGGGGCGACGAGGATCACGACGGCCAGAATGACAAACGGCAAGGACCGTTTGAAGACGAGCAGGGCAAGGCCGATAGCGGTAGCCAAAGCTGTCGCGATCCACCAGATCTGACGCTCGTCCAGTTCTGCCGCAGGCATGGCCGGAAGCTCCGGCGGAAGGCCAAGACCCGGCGCAAGCGTGAACACGATAAAGCCTGCCAGGCCCCAGAAAACGCCCTGGCGCCAGCCAGCCATTCCACCCGTCAGTTCGGATACAGCCACAAGCAGCAGCGCGAAGCCGGTCGCAGTCACAATGTTGGCGAGAGCCGTATAGGCCGAGCGTTCGAGGCCGTCATTGGGCGCCCAACCCACCTCGTCGTGATCGTGAGCGTGGGGCGCTGCCGCCGCATGCGGCGCGGCAGCATCAGAAGCATGATCATGAGCCGGCGCGGCGCCCTCGAAGGTTTCCGCCTTCAGTATCAAGGGAACGGTGCCGGCATATTGCATGGCGGTCATCGCGAGACCCGCCACCAGTCCTGACAGCGCCGCGATAAAGACGATACTTCGGAACATTGCCATAGCGCGAACTCCTCAATGGCAGGGGAAGCCGAGCGAGTGGCGTGCATCATGCGTGGCGTTATGGATCGCTTCGATTTGCGAGAAGCCGGCGCCACCAATGATGAAAAGTCCAAGGAAGGCGGCGCAGAAAATCTGTATGAATCGAGAAGACGTGGCCGAAGACTGAACCGGCAGCGACGTCTTATGAGCGTTCGACGTTTGCATAGTCATGACATGTCTCCTCCATCGTTCCTAAACAGCTTCAAGTCGCGCGCGGACGGCTTTGATGTGGCGGTCGAGTTCCTCCTCTGTGAGGAGCCCGCGGCTGAGCATGATGTGAGCGAGTGTCAGAAGCTGGCGTTCCGGGTTCGGAATCGCGCTGTACACGGTCTCAAGCTCATCCTCAGCGTGTCGTCGCTCCAGGTTATCGAGAACCCCGCCCGCGGAGAGACAGTCGCACGTCGCATCGAGGCATACTTTCCAAGGCGGTTCTGGCTCTGCGACGCACCAGCGCGGCGCAAGCTTGGCCCAGGTTTGATCCTCGTTCCGTATGGACTCGAGCAACGCGACGCGACGCAGGTCGACATATTGCCCTTCGGTCTTTTCCTGAATGCCGATGCCCTGCCTGGTCATTGCGCGGCCTCCCTCGGCCGGCCACCGCTGTGGACGGGCCGGCTAGCCTTGTGGATCGGCCGAGGACCGTCCGTGGTCCTTCCGGGCTTCGGCACGGCAACGCCGATCATGCAGTCGCGGGTTACAATTTCGGCGAGTTGCTCCTCCGACCACCCCTCGGTGCCCTCGGGCCGCACGGGGAGGACCATGAAGCGGCTTTTTGCGTTGGAATCCTCAACGCGCAGCTCGACCTCGGGCGGGATGATCAACCCGAACTCCGCCAACACCTCGCGCGGCCAGCGAACGATCCTGCGACGGTAGTTGGGCGCACGGTACCAATATGGCGAGTGACCAAGTATTGGCCGCGGATAACATGAGCAGAGCGTGCACACGATCACATGATGAAGCTTGGGCGTATTCTCCAGCACGGTCATGTGCATGTAGTCGCTTGTGGTCCCGAATCCGGACGGCTCGCTCCAGTCGACGCCGACCTCTTTGCTGGCAGCAAGGGGATCGGAAAATACCAGGGACCTGTAGGCCGGGTCAGTCCAGGCCTTCGCCACCATGCGCGAGCCCGCTGCCGGCGATCTCGCGTCGTTCCATTCGGAGAACGCGCGGTGGTCTTCGGCTGAGAACAGACCCTTCTCAATCGCAAGCTCACGAACAGCCAATTCAAGTATTTCAAAATCGGATATCTCATCGACCATCGGTGCCGCAGAATGGTCGTGGCCATGATCATGCGAATGATCGTGCCCGCCGTCGTCGTGATTTTCTGCCATGTTACTCTCCTATGGCTAGCCCTGGTTCGTCTACTCTACGGCTTCGAGCCACATGTCCGGGTATTCGCTCTGTAATGTATCGTTATCAAACGGATACTCGGCCCACAGATCTTTCTGTTGGAACCGGACGATGTAGTACTGCTCCTGGGGGGCGTCGTAGCGCTCCCAGGCCTCGTCGGCGGGAACCAAGTCTGGATATGTCAGGGCAGCGATCGTTCCGGTCATGTTCCGGACGTACATCTGGGTTCGGGTGTAGAAGATGGCCGGCAGATCTTTCACGCGGACTCGGTCGCCGACCTTGAAGCGCGCAGGCTGGACTCCGCTCGTGGGTTCCCAGGGAGGCTTTGGCCCATAGTCGATATAATTACCGGATGTGGGCTTGCCGGTTTTGGTGTGAATATTGGCCGAAGCGCTGTGATTGATGTTCGACCGGGCATGACCCCGGCGGGTGGAATTGACGCCCAGCCTTTCCCTGATCTCCGCTATCTTCCCCTGGAGTTCGAGCAGCGAAATATACTTTTTGTCGACAAGCATCTTCGCCGCACCCCAAATCCAGCGTGCGTTGTAAGGAAAACCGTAATACAGGGTCATGCCAATATCATTGGCGTAAATTCTTCGCCTTTCTTCAGCGTTCCACATGCCTCGGAAACCAAGAACCTCACAGGTAATGTAAACGTTGTTCTCCCACTCCTCGTCCTCTTTTTCCTCGAATATTTGAGGTGCGTAGGGTTGCCCGCCGACATCGTGTGTCGGCCAGATATAAGCTTCGTAGAGGGTGTGAGGGACTTCGTAAGGCCAGTCTTGAGCCTGATGGATCGCCGGCATCAAGTGGGACCCAGTTTCGTAAATCCTGCGGGTTTCTTTCGGGGACGGCATCGCGCTTTCTCCCTTATTTCTCGTGCCAAGACCGGCGGCCCTGCGTCGGCCGCGACAATCGGATCAAATGCCTGCAAGGCATGGCGTCGTCAGCGTGATCTGGTACAGGCCGGTACAATGAAGGTGCGTTCAGCCTGATCTCATGCAGGCTGCAAAGACGGGGCATATTCAGCCCGATTTTGTACGGGTCGACTTAACGAGCAGCGTTTTCAGCCCGATCGAACGGGTTGAAAAGCGAGCTTTCGTCAGCATTATCTTGCCAGTGATCAAGCATACCAAGAAGCTTGATGCTATGCAATGCTGAATTGCATGGTGCGGCGCCGTAAATATTTGGTCGTCTAAGAGTCGTATAAGATCGGATAGGCAGGAAGTCGGTTAAGGTACTCAGGTCATGCCAGAAAAACTGACACCACTTCGTGCGATATGGCGTCGTATTACTTCGATACCAATCCGGTCAACGACGTATCGGATAACCATTGATGTGGATTGCTTCAAAGCTACCTTCATCCTGATTTGAACTTTTCTAAACGAAACTCCCGGCTGGGGAGGCGGGAGACGATGGAAAGCACGGCCTTCGATTAACGGATATCTGCCGGCATCCGACGCCCAGACCAGTTCGGCAGAATTGCCGGGGCCTCTTGCGGGTTCTGCAACGACCGCGCGGGGAGGCGCGAAGCGACGGCTGACAGGGCCTTTGGTCAGGCATAGAGGCGTCGCAACAGATCAATCCCGACGATAATAAGCAAACTTGCGTAGATTAGCTGTAATTTCTGCTCATTCATCCTGTGGCTAACACTCACCCCAACCGGCGCGGCGATCATGACTGTCGGCATCATCGCCAGAAAGATGACCGTATCCACATAGCCGAGGGAGTGGTCCGGCAGATTCGCGGCATTCCAGCCACCGATGATGGATCCGGTTGCACCCATCGTTCCCGTTATCAGGCCGGTGGCCGCAGCGATCGCCATCGCGCGTTCCAGCGGCATTCCGTAGGCCGAAAGGACTGGCGTCGTTAGCGTGCCGCCGCTGGTGCCGGTCACGGCAGCGACGAGGCCGACAACGGAGGAGATACCGATGATCTTTGGACCCTTCGGAGGCTCTCGACCGAAGGAAAAACGCCCATGGCTGAAGGCGAGGTAGATACCTACCAGAATAATATAGAGTGAGAACAGCGCTTGCAGAATTTCCGTCGAGCCAAATGGCAGAAGGACCGATCCGGTGGCGACGCCGACAAGGAGGCCCAGGGCCCACGTCCTGAATAGTCCCATGTCCAAATCGCCGAGCTTGTAGTGCTTGCGGGTCGAAGCAATGGCGCTCGGTATAACGAGCGCCATCGAGGTCGCGGTTGCGACATGCATCATCACCGGATGGGCGATACCGAGCGCGGGCAATAGATAGATGAAGATCGGCATGCGAATGGTGCCTCCACCGATACCGAACAGACCCGCAATGAAGCCGGACACCAGACCGACGATGGCGAAAATGATTATGCGTAAAACGAGGTCATCCATGTCGCGGACACCTTGGGATTACCTTGAAAGGCGCACTCGTGGTGGTAATACACGGCTGACGACTGACCGGGCGATCCCCCGATCATTCACGAGACAGGACCATCCGGCGATCAGTGTCGCGGTATCGACGCGTTGAAGCGGAGTAATCGAAAGTAACGCGCGGGTCATCGCCCGGTTCCTAGCACTTGGCGTGACTTAACGATCCAAGCGGCGGACCCAAAAGCCGCCCCTCGCGTTAGTTCGCAAACTGGAAAAGGGAGCATCCCATGACCAAGCGCGAACTCATCGACACCGGAACCGACAAGCGTTACGTCCGCCGCGACGAGCAGGGACGGTTCAAGGAATCCGACGATGTCGGCAAGTCACTGGCACAGGACGTGCGCAAGAAGTCCCACACGGCGGTGAAGGCGGGCAATGGAGACAAGGGCGACCGCGCGCGTTGATCTCCAGACGTGAAGATCGCCACGTTCAACGTCAACGGCGTCAATGGCCGCCTGCCGGTGCTTCTGCGCTGGCTTTCGGAAACGACGCCGGACGTCGTGTGCCTTCAGGAGCTCAAGGCGGCGACTGAACGGTTCCCCCGCCGCGAGATCGAGAAGGCCGGCTATGGCGCGATCTGGCAGGGGCAGAAGAGCTGGAACGGCGTCGCCATCCTGGCACGCGGCGCGGAGCCTATCGAGACGCGCCGCGGCCTGCCGGGGGACCCCTCCGACACGCAGAGCCGCTATATCGAGGCGGCCGTGCGCGGCGTGCTGGTCGGCTGCCTGTATCTCCCCAACGGCAATCCGGCCCCCGGCCCGAAGCTGGATTACAAGCTACGATGGTTCGGCCGCCTCACACGCCACGCCGCCGAGCTCATCGACCTCCGCGTGCCGGCGCTGCTCGTTGGCGATTACAATGTCATGCCGACCGAGTTGGACGTCTACAATCCGGATCGATGGCGCGACGACGCGCTGTTCCTCCCGGAAGTCCGCGACGCCTTTCGCACCCTGCTCGGGCAAGGGTGGACGGATGCTTTGCGTCACATGCACCCGGAAGAGCGCATCTACACGTTCTGGGACTATTTCCGGAATGCCTGGGGCCGCAATGCGGGCCTTCGCCTCGACCATCTCCTTCTCAGCCCGGCGATCGCCGATCGCCTTGTCGCCGCTGATGTCGATAAAGCCGTCCGGAACTGGGAAAAGGCGAGCGATCATGCTCCCGTATGGATCGAGTTGGCCGATGTGACCGACGCGGAACCCATGTCATGAGCGCTTCCGATCCGTCCGATCTCGCCCGCTTCCTCGCGGCGCAGGAGGCAACGTTCGCCGATGCCCTGGCCGAGCTTCGCGAAGGACGAAAGCGCTCCCACTGGATGTGGTTCATCTTTCCCCAGTTGCGCGGGCTTGGCCGTTCGTCGACCGCGCATTTCTACGGCATCGCCTCCGGCGAGGAGGCCCGCCGCTATCTTGCTCATCCGGTTCTGGGCGACAGGCTGAGGCGCGCGACCGCAACGGCCCTCGCGGTCAAAGGTCGCTCGGCGCACGCCATATTCGGTTCCCCGGACGACCTGAAGTTTCACTCCTGCATGACGCTGTTCGCGGCAGCCGGTGGCGGGGCTGAAAGCACCTTTGATCAGGCGCTGACCCGGTTCTTCGCCGGCGCGCCGGACGCCGCCACGCTCAGGCTTCTCGCAGCCGATGGCGGCGACGGGCAATGAAGTTCGACGTAGCAAGGTCGGGGGGCATCCAGGCGGTCTTTCCCGCGCGACAACGGACAGACCCTCGCAGCCTTCGCTAGGAGGAGACGCGCGTGGGACGCTGCGAATTCAGCGGCCGGACGGAGCCGAGCTATTGAAAGATTGGCGCACCCGGCACGATTCGAACGTGCGACCTTTGCCTTCGGAGGGCAACGCTCTATCCAGCTGAGCTACGGGTGCCCGGCGGGCGGGCCCGCGGATCACGCGCTTTCATAGTCGATGCGCGCGGGGTGGGCAACCGGTCGGCGGCGGGTGGCGGGCGCCGTCCCGGAAATTCTGCCGGCGCCGGGACATGCCCGGCGAAGACGGCGTCACGGAACTCCCCCGCCGGTCGCCGCCGGGGTGCCTCTGTGGCCGGACCGGACGTCGCGGCCGCACGCGACGCCCGCGCGCAGGCCTCGCCATGGCGCCGCGGTGGGGGCTTGCTATATAGGCGCCATGAGCATCGACATCGACACCAACGCTCCCGCCCCCGCTCCGGCCCCCTCCGCCCCCGCCCGCGCGCCGGTCTTCGCGCCGGAGGAGGTCGAGCGTTATGCCCGCCACCTCGTGCTGGCGGAGATCGGCGGGCCGGGCCAGCAGAAGCTGAAGAAGGCGTCGATCCTGGTGGTCGGCGCGGGCGGGCTCGGGGCGCCGGCGCTGCTCTATCTCGCCGCCGCGGGCGTCGGCCGGCTCGTCGTGGTGGATGATGACGAGGTCTCGCTCTCCAATCTGCAGCGGCAGGTGATCCACACCACCGCCGCCATCGGCCGGGCGAAGACGGAGAGCGCGGCCGCGATGATCGCCGCGCTCAACCCGCATGTGAACGTGCAGGGTGTGAACGCGCGGCTCACCGCCGACAACGCGCCGGCGCTCATCGGCGATGTCGATGTGGTGATCGACGGCTCGGACAATTTTTCCACGCGCTATCTCGTCTCGGATGCCTGCGCGCTCGCCGGCAAGCCGCTGGTGACGGCGGCGCTCGGCCGGTTCGACGCGACGGTGACGACGCTGCGCCCGCATGAGAGGGCGCCCGACGGCACGCCCAATCCGACCTATCGCTGCCTCTTTCCCGAGCCGCCCCCGGCCGGGCTGGTGCCGAGCTGCGCGGAGGCCGGCATTCTCGGCGCGGTCGCCGGCATCGCCGGCTCGCTCGTCGCGCTGGAGGCGGTCCGCGCGGTCACCGGCTTCGGCGAGGGGCTGGTGGGACGGCTGCTGATGATCGACACGCTGACCATGCGCTTCGAGACGCTGAGCTATGGCTGGGATCCCGATAACCCGTTGACCGGAAACATGCCGACCATTCGCGATCTGTCGGCGCATCGGCGCTGACGGGCGGCACAAAGGCGCGGCCAGCCCCCGCGGCCAGCCCTTTTTCGTCATCCCGGCCGAGCGGAGCGAGAGCCGGGATCGGCTCCCCAGCCATGCGCGATCAAGCGGCGCGCGATCCCGGATCGGCCGTTGGCCGGCCGGGATGACGGGTTGGGGCCAGAGGCCTCAGCGCCTCACAGCATCGCCGGCAGCACGCGGTCCGGCGGGCGGTGGCCGTCCATGAAGGCGCGGATGTTGACGATCACCTTCTCGCCGGTGTCGACGCGCGCCTCCACCGTCGCCGAGCCCATATGCGGCAGCAGCACCACCTTGCCGGCGCGCGCGAGGCGCAGGAGGCGCGGGCTCACGGCGGGTTCGCGCTCGAACACATCGAGCCCGGCGCCCGCAATCTCTCCCTGCTCGATCATGCGGATCAGCGCGCTTTCGTCGATCACCTCGCCGCGCGCGGTGTTGACGATATAGGCGTCCGGCCGGACCAGCTTCAGCCGGCGGGCGGAGAGCAGATGAAAGGTCGCGGGCGTGTGCGGGCAGTTCACGGACAGAATGTCCATGCGCGCCAGCATCTGGTCGAGGCTGTCCCAATAGGTCGCCTCCAGCTCCTCCTCGATCTGCGCGGGAAGCGGGCGACGGTTGTGATAGTGGATCTGCAGGCCGAAGGCGCGCGCGCGCCGCGCCACCGCCTGGCCGATGCGCCCCATGCCGATGATGCCGAGCCGCTTGCCCCAGATGCGGTGGCCGAGCATCCAGGTCGGCGACCAGCCGGGCCAGGCGCCGTCATCGCCGGTGATCAGCGCGGCGCCCTCCGTCAGGCGGCGGGGCACGGCGAGAATCAGCGCCATGGTCATGTCGGCCGTGTCTTCGGTCAGAACGCCCGGCGTGTTGGTGATGGTGATGCCGCGCGCCGTGGCGGCCGCGACGTCGATGTGATCGACGCCATTGCCGAAATTGGCGATCAGCTTGAGATTGGGCCCGGCCGCCTCGATGACCTTGGCGTCGATCCGGTCGCAGATCGCCGGCACCAGCACGTCGGCGGTGGCGGCGGCCTCGGCGAGCTGAGCCTGGCTCAGCGGCTCGTCCTCGACATTCAGCCGCGCGTCGAAGAGTTCGCGCATCCGGGTTTCGATCTTGTCCGGCAGCTTGCGCGTGACGACGACCAGCGGCTTTTTGCGGCCCATCTCGACTCCCCGTGGAACACGCCGCGACAATCAAGCTCCCGTTAACGCTGGAAGCCCCAAAATGCCGCCGACGGGACGGTGCGATCCTTAGCAGACGGGTCCGTGAAACACAAAAATGTCCGCAATTGCGGTGCAGGCGGTGCGGCGACGCGCACAAGCGGCACGGCGCGCGGACGAATGGATGACGGGACGATGGTGATAGACTGGCTTCGGGCCGGGGCGAAGCCTCTGCAACGAAAGAGCGCGGGCAAGCCGCGCAGGACGCGTCGGCTCGCCGCCGCGGCTCTGGCGGTCGCCGGCATCGCGAGCCTCGGCCTCGCCCATCTGGCCGGTGCGCCGCACGCGCAGGCGCAGGCCCCCGCGGAACCGCCGGGCGCGGCGCAGAGCGGGCCGGTGGGGCGCGTGAGCGGCCTCCCCGTTCCGCGCTTCGTCAGCCTCAAGGCAGACAAGGTGAACGTGCGCTCCGGCCCGACGCGCGATCATGCGTTGGCCTGGGTGTTCACCCGCGCCGGCCTGCCGGTCGAGATCACCGCCGAATTCGAGACCTGGCGCCGCATCCGCGACGCGGACGGCGCGGAAGGCTGGGTCTACCACTCCATGCTGTCGGCCCGCCGCACGGCGTTGGTCAGCCCCTGGTCCAAGGGCGAGCCGACCGCGCTGCGCGAGGCCCCCTCGGCCGATTCGGCGATCAAGGCGAAGCTGGAGCCCGGCGTGCTCGGCAAGGTGGACCACTGCAACGGCACATGGTGCCGCTTCTTCGACAGCGGCTTCGACGGCTATGTCCAGCAGGAAAAGCTCTGGGGCGTCTATCCCGGCGAGAAGATCGACTGACGGGCAGCGGCGCCTGCCTGAAATGACAAAGGCCGGTCGCGTGACCGGCCTTCTCAGGAAACCTGTCGGCCGGCGAGCGGCTTGCGCTCAGCCCCGGCGCTTGGGCCGCAGGCGGACGACCACGTCGACGCGGGCGACCTCGTAGCCTTCCGGCGGCTCGGGGATGCGCTCGACCTCGACCGCCGCACTGGGAATGTCGAGAAGGTTGTTCTCGCCTTCCATGAAGAAGTGGTGGTGGTCGGAAGGGTTGGTGTCGAAATAGGTCTTCGAGCCGTCGATGGCGAGTTCGCGCAGCAGGCCCACCTCGGTGAACTGGTGCAGCGTGTTGTAGACGGTGGCCAGCGAGACCGGGAAGCGCGCCTTGATCGCCTCCTCGTGCAGGATTTCCGCCGAGACGTGACGGTCCCCCTTGGCGAAGAGCAGCCAGCCGAGCGCGAGGCGCTGGCGCGTGGGCCGCAGGCCGACATCGCGCAGCATGTGGCGCACGTCATGGAACGGGCAGCCGGTGCGGCCGGTGCCGGCGCCGTCGCGCAGCTTGGCAACCGGGAGCACGGGCTCCTCGTCATGGACGACCACGCGGGAAACCGCGACAGGGTGGGGGCGAAGCGCTTCGCTCATCTCGTCTTCCAACCATCGTAGTCAAACCCCGCCCGCTCTCGCCGAGGAGAACCGACAGGGCTGCATGTCAATCTAAGCACGGATCGCGGCTGGAAACGCCGGCAACACCCGCCTTTTGTCGCCGGCAGTATATCCGTAGCCATGAAGGCGGAGCAAGTTCGGGCGACATGATCGTAATCGTTCCAATCTGGCCGATCCGCCCCTGCGGCGCGCGCCCGTGCGCCGCGCCCGGTTCCGGCTCGCCCGCGCCCTCGCCGGCGCCCTCCCCCGCGCCC
>JAEZMI010000345.1 GCA_023414975.1 Pseudomonadota bacterium
ACCCCGTTCTACGCCGAATTCGGCTGGGTGCCGGGCGCCGGCTCGACCGTGAAGGTGCCGGACGGGCAGACCGTGTGGACCGTCGCCGACGGCGCCAGGCTGACCCCGGACACGCCGCTGGAACTGAGCTTCGACAATGGCGCGGGCCTGATCTTCCGCCGCACCATCACCATCGACGCGAACTACATGTTCCATGTCGTCGACAAGGTGGAGAACACCACCGCCGAGCCGGTGGCGCTGCACCCCTATGGCCTCGTCTCGCGCCACGGCACGCCGCACACGCTCGGCTACTACATCCTGCATGAAGGCCTGATCGGCGTGACCACCGATGGCGGGCTGCACGAGATCAAGTACAAGGACATCGCCGAGCGCAAGACCGAGAGCTTCGGCTCCACCGGCGGCTGGCTCGGCATCACCGACAAGTACTGGGCCGCGACCGTTATCCCCGGCGCCGCCGAAAAGGTGCAGGCGCGCTTTTCCGCCAGCCAGGCCGGGCAGGACCTGACCTACCAGACCGACTTCCTGGGCGACGCCGTCACCGTCGGGCCCGGCGCCACCGCCGAGACCGACGCCCGCCTCTTCGCCGGCGCCAAGGAAGTGCGCGTGGTCGACGGCTACCAGGCCGCCTACAACATCGACCGCTTCGACCTGCTGATCGACTGGGGCTGGTTCTACTTCATCACCAAGCCGCTCTTCCTCGTCATCGACTGGATCTATAAGGGCGTCGGCAATTTCGGCGTCGCCATCCTGATCGTGACGGTGCTGCTGAAGGCGATCTTCTTCCCGCTCGCCAACAAGAGCTACGCCTCCATGGCGAAGATGAAGGCGGTGCAGCCGGAGATCCAGGCGCTGCGCGAGCGATATGGCGACGACCGGATGAAGCTCCAGCAGGAGATGATGGAGATCTACAAGAAGGAGAAGATCAACCCGGTCGCGGGCTGCCTTCCGATCCTGATCCAGATCCCCGTCTTCTTCGCGCTCTACAAGGTGCTGTTCGTCACCATCGAAATGCGGCACGCGCCGTTCTTCGGCTGGATCAAGGACCTGTCGGCGCCCGACCCGACGACCATCTTCAACCTGTTCGGCCTCATCCCGTGGGATCCGGGCTCCGTGCCGGTGATCGGCCACTTCCTGATGCTGGGCGTCTGGCCGATCATCATGGGCATCACCATGTGGGCGCAGATGAAGCTGAACCCGGCGCCGCCGGACCCGACCCAGAAGATGATCTTCGACTGGATGCCGCTGGTCTTCACCTTCATGCTGGCGAGCTTCGCCTCCGGCCTCGTCATCTACTGGGCCTGGAACAACACGCTCTCGGTGATCCAGCAGTCGATCATCATGCGCCGCAACGGCGTGAAGATCGAACTCTGGGACAATGTGAAGAGCCTGTTCGTCCGCAAGAAGCCCAAGGCCGGCTAGGTGGCGGACGGTTCCACCCCCACGCCCGACGACGCGACCTCCGGCGGCCCCTCGCCGGAGGAGATCGAGGCCGGCCGCCGGCTCTTCGCCGGCGAATGGCAATTCCTCAGCGCGGCCCCGACCATCGCCACGCTGCCGCCCATGCGCAGCATCGAGATCGCGCTCGCCGGCCGCTCCAATGTCGGCAAGTCGAGCCTCGTCAACGCGCTGACCGGCCGCAAGGCGCTCGCCCGCACCTCGGTGACGCCCGGCCGCACGCAGGAGCTGATCTTCTTCGGCCTCGGGCCGCAGCTCACCCTGGTCGACATGCCCGGCTACGGCTTCGCCAAGGCGCCGAAGGACAAGGTCGACGCCTGGACGGCGACGATCCACGCCTATCTGCGCGGCCGGGCCAACCTTGCCCGCGTCTTCGTGCTGATCGATTCCCGCCACGGGCTGAAGCCGATCGACCGCGAGGTGCTGGACGGGCTCGACAAGGCGGCGGTGTCCTACGCCATCGTGCTGACCAAGGCGGACGAGCTCAAGAAGGCGGACCTCGCCGCCCGCGTCGCCGAGACCGAGGCGGCGCTGGCGCGCCGGCCGGCGGCCTTCCCGACGGTGTTCCCCACCTCCTCGCGCGAGGGCACGGGCATTCCCGAACTGCGCGCCGCCGTGGTGCGGCTGATGGCCGAACGCGGCATAAGCTGAACGCGCTTTCCCATGGCGGCCGCGACGGCGGCACGGCGCGTCGCGGCGCCGTGCGGGCCGAGAAACGAACGGGCCGCGTGTGCGTTATCGGGCGATGTGCAACTCGGCACATCGGGGCACCTCAACACATCGGGGGCACCTCGGCACATCGGGCACCTTGGCCCATCGCTCTCATAGGGAAGGCATCGTCGATGAAACTCCTTTCATTCCTCAAGGTCGGGCTTCTCGCGCTGGCAACGCTCATCGGCGCCGCCTCCGTGGCCAGCGCGGCGAGCGGCACGGTCTCCATCCGCATCGTCAAGGCCGGCTTCGTGGTCGGCGGCTCGGCCGGCGAGGGCGTGCTAACGTTCCAGGGCCGCCAGTATCCGCTCAAGGTCGGCGGGCTGAGCTACGGCTTCACCTTCGGCGCCTCCGAGACCCGGCTGCGCGGCACGGTGAAGAACATCCGCCGCGCCTCGGACGTGGCGGGCGTCTACGCCCAGGGCGGCGCCGGCGCCGCGCTGATCGAAGGCGCGCAGGCCGTCGTCCTCACCAACCAGAACGGCGCGATCCTCGAACTGGCGGGCGAGCAGAAGGGCGTCATCGTCAGCCTCGACCTGAGCGGGCTGGCCCTGTCGCTGAAGTAACGCCTGAGCGCGTGGCGCAGGCCGCCCGGCGGGCGCCACGCCGTCATCCGGCCAGCACATCGCCCGGCGATCGTGCTGGCCGACACGGTCATTGCGACGTGCCTGGCGGCAGCGGGCGCGTCCTAGCCGGCGCGCCTATCGCCGGTGTTGCCGTCTGCGTGCTTCGAGGCCGGCCCTTGGCCGGCACCTCAGCGTGACGAGGTTCGAAGGCAACGACGAGGTTCGCAAGGCGTGACGACATCCGACCCATAAGGGGGAGGAGCGCCTGTTTGGGGCGCTAGGGCCGGGCCCGGCCGGCGCGGCGGATGACGGCGCCGGCAGGCCGCCCTCAGCCGTCATTGGCGCTGCTGAGATTTTCCGCCGCGATATAACCGGCCTTCTGGTGGCGCAGACGCACGCCCTCGCCGCCCCCGGCGCTCGCCTCGCCGGCCGCGAGGAAATCCACCCCCGCCTCCTCCAGCACCCGGCGCAGCCGCGCCGCCTCGCCGGGATCGGCGTCGACGCCCGGCTCACGGCCCTGCTCGAACTCGTGCAGCCAGTCGGTCGGCACATGCGCGCGCTCGGCGAGTTCCGCCGGGGACCAGTTGAGCATGGCCCGCGCCGCCCGGCACAGGGCGGGCGACAGGGCGAGTTGGGCGGGAAGGGTCGTGTCAGGCATAAGTCGCTCCTCGCTAGAGCCTGCGCCGATCCACCGGCACCGCCGGCCGATGGGATCGGATCGCGCTCGCGGCGGCCGGCACGCGCGCCTGCCTGCCTTGGGGAGGACGCTCGGGCGCGACCGGCCGTTCCAGAAGATAGCTAGGGCGACCTTGCGGCGTTTTCAGCCCCCGCGCGCGCCGCTTTGCTACCCAAGCGGGCAGCGCGCGGCGGCGCGAGAAGCGACCCGAGGCCGCCCTAGGCGGCGTCGGTGGCCGGCGTGCCGGTGAGAATGGCGTAGATGGCCGCGGCGTCGCGCGACTGGCGCAGCTTGCGCGCGGTCTCCGCGTCGCGCAGCAGGCGGGCGACGCGGGCGAGGGCCTTGAGATGATCCGCCCCCGCCGCCTCCGGCGCGAGCAGCAGGAAGATGAGGTCCACCGGCTCGCCGTCCAGCGCCTCGAAGTCGATCGGCTTGTCGAGCCGGGCGAACATGCCGAACAGCCGGTCCATCTTGGCGAGCTTGCCATGCGGGATGGCGATGCCGTTGCCGACGCCGGTCGAGCCGAGCCGTTCGCGCTGGTTCAGCGTCTCGAAGATCTGTCGCTCGTCACGGCCCAGCAGCTCGGCCGCCTTGGCGGAAAGCTCCTGAAGCGCCTGCTTCTTGCTGGTGACCCTGAGCGCCGGGAAGATCGCGGGAAGCGCCAATATGTCATTCAAGGCCATTGCGGAATCCGGCTCGTGGCGAGAGGAAGCGCGCGGGCCGCGCCAGCCGCCGCCCGCGCCC
>JAEZMI010000379.1 GCA_023414975.1 Pseudomonadota bacterium
ATGTCATGCTGCGCGTGCCGCTGGAAATCCGCGACCTGTTCAAGGAATGGCTGCTCGCCCACTTCCCGGATCGCTACCGGCATGTGCTGTCGCTCCTGAAGGACCTGCACGGCGGCAAGGAATATGATCCGGCGTTCGGCCAGCGCATGACCGGCAGTGGGCCTTATGCCTGGACCATGGCCCGCCGATTCGAGATCGCGAGCGAGCGCCTCGGCCTCAATCGGCGCCACCTGCGGCTGACCACGCGCCATTTCCGCCGCCCGCCGCAGAAGGGCGAGCAATTGTCGCTGTTCGGAGAGGGCTCATGAGCGGATCGGGGAGGGCGGGATGAGTGCGGCGGGTGCGGGGCTGGTGAAAAGCGCGGCTCTGAGAGTCGGTAACGGCAACGGCGCAACGTCCGGGGAGGAACCTCGGGACGTGATGGCGAAGGAGGCGGCGCACCCTCCCGCGGCCGCCGGTATGGCGGCCCGCGATCCCGCGATGCCCGCCCCGGCAGCCGCCGGCGCCGCGCGGGCGGTCCCTCCGCTCGCCATGTCGCTGGTGACGCTGGGCGTCGCGGACCTTCCCCGCGCCATCGCCTTCTATGAGGCGCTTGGTCTGGCGCGGCGGGTCCGGCAGGCCGAGGGCGTGGCGTTCTTCGCCTGCGGCGCGGTGGTCCTGTCGCTCTACCCGCGGCACGAACTCGCAACGGACGCCGGCATGGTTCCCGGCCGTGCCGGCCAGTTCGGCGGCGTGGTGCTGGCCTGCAACCGGGCGAGCCGGGCGGAGGTGGATTCCACGCTCATCCGTGCCGTTGCCGCCGGCGGGCGGGCGCTCCGGCCGGCGCAGCCCACCTTCTGGGGCGGCTATGCCGGCTATGTCGCCGATCCCGACGGCCATCCTTGGGAGATCGCCCATAATCCCGGCTTCCCGCTCGGCCCGGAAGGCCGTCTGACGCTGCCGGAATAGCGGGCCGGTGGCGTGGCGGTGAGGCGGGGGTGACACGGGGGCGGCATTGCCTCGGCGCACGCAAAAAGCCCGGCGCGATGGCCGGGCTTTGCGGAAGGTGGTCGGCGGGCTCCGGTTGGCAGGGTCCGGTTGGCAGGCTCTGGGTGGCTTGCCGGCGTGAACCCGAAGGTTTCACTGCGCCAGCAGCGGCGCCAGTTCCTTGTCCAGTTCTTCCGGGCTCATCGCGCCGGAGACCTTCTTGCCGTTGATGAAGAAGGTCGGCGTCGAATCGATGCCGAAGTCCTTCGCCCCACGCTCGGCCACCTTGTTGATGTTGTCGGCCAGCGTCTGGTCGGAAAGGCAGGCGTTGAACTGCTGCTCGGTCATGCCGCTCTGCTTGGCGATGGCGAGCAGCGCCTGCGCCGGGTTGTTGGTGAAAGCCCAGGTCTTCTGAGTCTCGAACAGCGTGTCGGTCATCGGATAATACTTCCCATCGCCGGCGCAGCGCGCGAGCATGAAGGCGGCCTTCGCGACGATGTCGAGCGGGAATTCGCGCAGGATGAACTTCACCTTGCCGGTGTCGATGTATTTCTCCTTCAGCACCGGATAGGTGGTCTCGTGGAAATGCGCGCAGTGGCCGCAGGTCATCGAGGCGTATTCGACGATGGTGACCGGCGCGTCCGCCTTGCCCAGCACATTGTCGGGCAGGGCCCCCGGCGCCATCAGCTGGGCCATGTCCACCGTCTGCGCCTCGGCGCGGCCGATGAAGGAGAAGCGCTCCGCGCCGAGGCTTTCGGGGCTCGCCAGCGCAACCAGCGCGGCGGCGGTGAGGGCGGCGGCGCCCAGTCCTTCGAGGAAGCGGCGGCGGTCGATCATGGAGGGTCTCCGGAGGGCCGGCGATCCGGCCGGCATTGATGCTTATGCGCTACAGCCACCGCGCGATCATGGCAACGGTACGGCAGAGGGATGCATCGTCACCGCTGCGTGAAGTTATGACGCATAGAAAGCGCGCTCGCTGGCGTCGTGCGCGCCCTGGCCTGCCCCTTCTCGCGCGCCACCAGCGCCCCGAGCCGGGCGAGCGCCGCGCCCAGCGCCGCGTTCTCGAACGCGCCGAGCTTGCCCGCCACGGCCGCGCATTCGTCCGCGCCCGGCTCGACGAAGGCGGGGCGTGGCGGACGCAGCACCGGCACCGGGCCCTGGCGCAGCGTCAGCCGGCCGATGCAGCGCCAGCCGAAATAGCGGTTCACCCGCTCGATCACGACGGGCGCCTCATGCTGAAGCTCGATGGCGTAGCCGCCTTCCACCCGCACATGCAGCACGCCGGGCTCCGGGCTCTCCGGCCGGCTCGGCCAGGCGAGCTTGATCGGCACGGCGCGCGCGGCCAGCGCCTCGCCGACGATGTCCGCCCAGCGCGTGACGATCTCCACCGAGGCGAGGCCGCGCTGGCGGCAGCTGGCGGCGATGCTGTCGTCGATCAGGTCGGCGAGGGGTTGCGGGCCGCGGCGGGGGGGCATGGGGACGATTCGCTCGATCAGCTTCAGCGGGACGACATGAATTCGCGGGACGGCAGCCCGCCGGGGGCTTGCCGGGCGTGCCGGCACGGCCCACCTTGGCGCCGCCGGAGCCCACCATCGCATGACCGCCCGTCCCGATAAAGCCACCTGCCGCTCCGCCGCGCCCGTTCCCGCTGCCCCGCCCGCCGGGGCGGCGCGGCCCGATCCGGCTCGGCTTCTCGCCTGGTATGACCGTCACCGGCGCACGCTGCCCTGGCGCGCCCCGCCGGAGGTGCGGCAGGACCCCTACCGGGTGTTCCTGTCGGAAATCATGCTCCAGCAGACCACGGTGGTAACGGTGCGGCCCTATTACGAAGGGTTCCTCGCCCGCTGGCCGACCGTCGCCGCGCTGGCCGCCGCGCCGCTGGAGGAGGTGCTCTCCGCCTGGGCCGGGCTCGGCTATTATGCCCGCGCCCGCAACCTGCACGCCTGCGCGCAGGC
>JAEZMI010000190.1 GCA_023414975.1 Pseudomonadota bacterium
CACTGGTCGACTCGTCGCATGTGCCGGCAGAAGCGGGCGAAGCCAGCGAGAGCGAATACACACGACCGCTTCTGGTGCCGGTCGATTCGGCGCTTGCCAGCCTTACGCGGGGAGAGCGGCTCGTCGAAAACGGCTTCGTGCTGCTCGCGTTGCAATGGTTCGCGCTGAATGAGGAACGGGTTCGGCAGGCGGTACGGGGCTAGACACGCCGCCCGACGCTGCCCGGCTCGCCATCAAGGACCGAAAGGCGTATAGGGTGAAAGAAGCAGATTGGAATCAATCTGCTTCGGCTTTTGCGACCGGCCGCCGCCGCATCTGACTTGTAGGTTTCATGCAGCTTCGCGCCTTTGAAGTTCGACCCAAGGAGAACAATTCCCGCCTCCTGTCTGAAATACAGGTTGGGATCGGCGAGCAACTCGTGCGGCTGCAACTGCCGCCGATCAAAGGTATTATCTACCACGTCCTGCCCCAGATCGACGGACCAGTGACAATTGCCGGCGCTGGTTTCGCCCTACGAGAGCACGGCATGCTGCGCAGTCTCAAGTTGCGCGCTCAAGCTCGTTGGCTCGTGAAGCCGAAGAATGTGATTCGGCTGGATAAGCTCGTCGTTCTCGCCCGCGGCGACCGCGCCGCTCGGAGTGAATTCAAGAAGGCGCTGCGGGCATTGCGCGGCAGCGGAATGTCGTTCGACGGACCCGAGTTCTGGCGTTTTCCCGAGCTCCTGGCCGGGTGGGCGCCGGCCAACGACGCGGGTCGACGAGTCGTGGCCAAGACCGAACGTCGGGGAAAGGCACGCTTCGCCATTGTCGCGCATGTCTATTACCCGGACGTTTGGCCACAGATCGCATCGATCCTGCGCGGCATAAGCGACGATTTCGATCTGATCGTAACGACCACACCCGGCCGGGAAGAGCTAAGTGCGGCGATCCTCGACGAATTTCCCCATACGGACGTTCGCGTTTACGAGAATCGGGGGCGGGATGTCCGCCCCTTCCTTTGCCTGCTTGAGGAAGGTCGCTTCGCCCCATACGCGTATATCTGCAAGATACATGGAAAGAAGTCGGCGGACGGCAGCCGTGCGGCCATTCTGGGCAACGTTTGGCGCAACCGTCTGTTTTTCGATCTTCTGGCCGGCCCCGGTGTGATTGAGACGATATCGGCCCTATTCGAGGCTGATCAGGGGATCGGCATGGTAGGGTCACGTGCCTATCGATACCCCAACGCCAATGCCGATCAGCGCGCCAGTTGGGGCAAGAACCGTGACATGGTGTTGGAGATCGCCGCGCAGATGGGGATTCCGGCGGATCAATTCAAACTTGATTTTTTTGGCGGCACCATGTTCTGGGTGCGCCCTGAAGCGCTGGAGCCATTGAGGAAGCTTGGCCTTTCCGTCACCTTCCCGCTTGAACAGGGAAAGCTGGACGGTGCTGTGGAACACGCGGTGGAGCGCCTTTTCTTGCCCGCGGTACAGGCAGCCGGTTATTGCGCTGCTTCAGTCGACGGGTTTGCAATCTCCGCCGAACTAGCGCCCTTGGCCCCGGACACGTCACGTCGCCTCCCACGAGTACCACTACATGCAGTTTGATCGCTTCGACATACCCGACCTCGTTCTTGTGACGCCGAAGCGGATTGGCGATGAGCGGGGCTGGTTTTCCGAGGTTTTTCGTGAGGACCTGTTTCGCGCGCAGGCGGGCGGGGTGAGCTTCGTGCAGCACAACCAGTCCTATTCGCGGCCGAAAGGCACGGTGCGCGGGCTGCATTTTCAGCTGGAGCCCAAGGCGCAGGGCAAGCTCGTGCGCTGCACGCGGGGGGCCGTGCTCGACGTGGCCGTGGACCTGCGTTCCTCATCGCCAACCTTCGGCCAGCACGTCGCCGTCGAGCTTTCCGCCGAGAATGGCCGCCAGGTCTGGATCCCGGCGGGCTTTGCTCATGGCTTCTGCACGCTGACCGAGGATTGCGAGCTTGCCTATATGGTGACTGACTACTACAGCGCCCCGCATGATCGCGGCGTGCTGTGGAACGATCCCGATCTTGCCATTGCGTGGCCGGTGACGGACGCGGACGCCATTCTGTCGGACAAGGACCGGCGGCAGCCGCGCTTACGCGACCTCGGGCCCGTTTTCGCCTGAGATGGCGCGCAACTGCGGAAGAGTGGGAGAGCACATATGCGGATCTTGGTGACGGGGGGCGCCGGCTTCATCGGATCGGCTCTGGTGCGCCATCTGGTGCGCGACGTGGGCGCCGAGGTGCTGACGGTCGACAAGCTGACCTATGCCGGCAACCTCGCTAATCTCGCCGAGATCGGCCATCTGCCGAACCATCGTTTCCTGCGCGCCGACATCTGCGACGCTGGCGCGATGCGTGAGGCGTTCGCGGATTTTCGCCCGGACCGCATCTATCACCTCGCCGCCGAGAGCCATGTCGATCGCTCGATCACCGGGGCCGCCGATTTCATCGAGACCAATGTGCTGGGGACCTTCACCCTGCTGGAGGCGGCGCGCGGCTACTGGAACGGTCTCGACGCCGCCGGCAAGCAGGCCTTCCGCTTCCTGCATGTCTCGACCGATGAGGTCTATGGCTCGCTCGGCCCGGACGGCCTTTTCACCGAGACGACGCCGTACGACCCCTCATCCCCCTATTCGGCCTCCAAGGCCGCTTCCGACCATCTGGTGGTCGCCTGGGCGCGTACCTACGGGCTGCCGGCGCTGGTGTCGAACTGCTCCAACAATTACGGCCCCTACCATTTCCCGGAAAAGCTGATCCCGCTGACGATCCTGAACGCCCTGCACGGCAAGACCCTGCCGGTCTATGGCAACGGGTCGAATGTGCGCGACTGGCTCTATGTCGACGACCACGCCCGCGCGCTCCATCTCATCGCCAGCAAGGGCCGGCTCACCGAGACCTACAATGTCGGCGGGCGGAACGAGCGCAGCAATATCGAGGTGGTCCGGGTGATCTGCGGCATTCTCGACGAGCTCGCCCCCAAGAACTATCCGCACAGCGATCTCATCACCTTCGTGGCGGACCGCCCGGGTCACGATGCCCGCTACGCCATCGACGCCACCAAGCTGGAAACCGAACTCGGCTGGCGGGCGCAGGAAAACTTCGAGACGGGCATTCGCAAGACGGTCGAGTGGTATCTGGCGAACGAGGCCTGGTGGCGCCCGTTGCGCGACAAGGTCTATGCCGGCGAGCGGCTGGGCCTGCTGGCGAGCGCGGACCGCTGAGGCATGAGAATCGCGGTCACGGGCACGTCGGGACAAGTGGCGCAGGCGCTCGCCGCCCGCGCCGGGCGGATGGGCGGCGAAGCCGTGCTCATCGGCCGACCGGACTTCGACCTCTGCGAGCCCGGCAATGCCGTTCAGGTCTTCCAGGCCGCCGCGCCCGACGTGATCGTCTCCGCCGCGGCTTACACGGCGGTCGACAAGGCGGAGAGCGAACCCGACCTCGCCTACCGCATCAACGCCGAGGGCGCGCGTGCCGTCGCCAAGGCGGCAGCCATGCTGGGCGTGCCGGTCATTCATCTCTCCACGGACTATGTGTTCGACGGTTCGAAGGCGGCGGCGTGGACCGAGAGCGACCGGACCCATCCGCTCGGCGTCTATGGCGCCTCCAAACGCGCCGGCGAAGAGGCGGTGCTGGGGGCGACCCCGAACGCCGCCGTTCTGCGCGTTTCCTGGGTCTATGCGCCTTTCGGCGCCAATTTCGTGCGCACCATGCTGCGCCTTGCCGAAACCCGCGAGACCTTGAGCGTCGTGGCCGACCAGATCGGCCGGCCGACCTCCGCGCTCGATATCGCCGACGCCCTCTGGCAGGTGGCGGCCCGGCTTAGCGGGCGGCCGCAGGAAACGGCGCTGCGTGGCCTCTTCCACCTGCCGGCGGGCGGACCGGCCGCGAGCTGGGCGGATTTCGCCGAGGCGATCTTCGCCGAAGCGGGACGCCGCGGCCACAAGACGGCGCAGGTCACCCGCATCGGCACCGCGGATTACCCCACCCCCGCCCGGCGCCCGGCCAATTCGCTCATGGACGGGTCAAAACTCGCGCATCGGTACGGTATAATACTGCCGGACTGGCGCGAGTCGCTGAGCATCGTGATGGACCAGCTGGTCGGCCCCGCCAAGGCAGCGGGCTGAAAGGGATCGAGACGTTGAAGGGCATCATTCTCGCCGGCGGCGCCGGCACGCGGCTTCATCCGATGACGCTTGTCACGTCGAAGCAGATGATGCCCGTCTACGACAAGCCGATGATCTATTATCCGCTCTCCGTGCTGATGCTCGCCGGGATACGCGACATTCTGATCATCTCGACGCCGCACGATCTGCCGGGTTTCCAGCGCCTCCTCGGCGACGGCTCGCAATGGGGGTTGAGCCTCTCCTTCCGCGTGCAGCCGGATCCGGGCGGTCTCGCGCAGGCCTATACGATCGGCGCGGACTTCGTCGGCCGCAGCCCTTCCTGCCTGATCCTCGGGGACAATATCTTCTACGGCGCCGGCCTGCAGCAGATGCTGAACGACGCGCGCGCCCGCACGGACGGCGCGACGGTTTTCGCCTATCACGTGACGGATCCCGAGCGCTACGGCGTCGTCGAGTTCGACGCGACGATGCGGGCGCTCTCCATCGAGGAGAAGCCGCGCCAGCCGAAGTCCAGCTGGGCGGTGACCGGGCTTTATTTCTACGATGGCGGCGTCGTGGACATTGCGGCCAATCTGAAGCCCTCGGCCCGCGGGGAGCTCGAGATCACCGACGTGAACCGGGTCTATCTCGAGCGCGGGGCGCTGTCGGTCGAGGTGATGGGACGTGGCTATGCCTGGCTGGACACGGGCACGCCCGACAGCCTGGTCGAGGCGGCCGAGTTCGTGCGCACGCTGGAGAAGCGGCAGGGCTTCAAGATCGCCTGCCCCGAGGAAATCGCCTTCCGCCAGGGCTTCATCGACGCCGACCAGCTCCAGCGCCTCGCCACCACCCTCGGCAAAAGCGCCTATGGAAAATATCTGGCGGCACTCTCGCACGGCCACTTCTGAGGGACCCATCGAACCAAGACTGAGGATGTGAACAGCTCAGCTGGGGGGTTGAAGCCTTAGCAACGGCCCTCTAATGTGCCGGCGCCTGTGCGGGCGTAGTTCAATGGTAGAACGGCAGCTTCCCAAGCTGCATACGAGGGTTCGATTCCCTTCGCCCGCTCCAGCGCAACCTTCGGGAACGTTGGGTTGCTGCTCGGAGCTGCCCCTTCGTTACGTTCCACCTTGGGGAGCCGTTCGAAGCGTTCTCGGCCAAGCCCCAATCACTGCGACGCCAGGCGGGACAGGCGACAAGAAGGCAACGACGATGACGGTCATTCAGCCGACCAACCGGGCCAAGCGGCTCAAGGCAGCCACGACCCAGGCCCATGAGGCGGTCGACACCACAGTGATGAGCGCCCAGCCTTTCGCCAGCCGGGAAAAATATGAGCGGTTCCTTCGGTTCCAGTACCGATTGCATCGCAATGTGGAGCCGCTTTACGCCGCTCCGGCCCTGCAGTCGCTGCTGCCGGAGCTGGCGGATCGCTCGCGCCTCGACGCGCTCGAGCAGGATTTCGCCGATCTTGGCTTCCTCCTGCCTTTGGCCGAAGCGGGCCCGGATCGCCCGCTGGCCGAGGCTCTGGGCTGGCTCTACGTGGTCGAAGGCTCGAATATGGGTGCGGCGTTCCTGGCGAAAGAGGCTGCCAATATCGGCCTTTCCGAAGAGTTCGGCGCACGGCACCTCGCCGGCCATGCTGACGGACGCGGCCTCCACTGGTGTCGTTTCACCGCCGGACTGGACGCGGTGAGCCTGACCGAAGATCAGGAGAAAACGACCGAAGCCGCCGCCACCGCGGCATTCAACCATGTGCTTGAACTCGTCCGACAGGAGATGTTCGACGTAGCTTCCGTCTGATCGCGCGACCCTGCTGTTGAACCTGCAGTGAGAAGACGTTCTCGCCGCGGTCCGCATTCGCGTCGGAAAACGGCGCCGCAGGCCACGCCAATGGTGGCGATCATCACGCGGCGCGCCATGGCCCCAAGTTTGTGGTCATGGAAGGCGACCAATATGCCCGTCAGTGTCGTTAGGAGCTGAGTCCCGTTGTGAAAATTGCGGATTTGAAACGGTGTTCTGCGCTATTTTGCTGAAGTCTGCTTCAGGGTACAGTGATGACTTGTGATTCTATCATCCGTGGAGTGGCCTCCAAGGGAGTATTGGGTTGAGAGTTCTTGTTCTTGGCGGCTGCGGCTTTATTGGCTCCCATCTCGTAGACGCCCTCCTCGCGCTGAATTTGAACGTGCGCGTTTTCGACAGAGGACCGGAGAAGTACCGCGCGCCTCTTGACGATGTGGATTATGTGTTCGCTGATTTTCGCGATATCAATCGTCTCTACGAAGCTCTGGTCGACGTTGATGTCGTCGTTCATTTGATAAGTGCGACCGTACCAACGACAGCCGCTCTCGACACACAGGCCGACGTTGGCGGCAATTTATTGCCGAGCCTCGCCCTTTTCGAGGCGATGCTGAAGTTGTCAGTGCGCAGGATAGTCTACGCTTCTTCAGGAGGAACTGTATACGGGGCCCCAGAAATCGTTCCGACTCCGGAAATTCACCCTCTGCGGCCGATTAATTCTTACGGAATCGTGAAGGTTGCCATCGAGAGCTACTTGGCAATGTACGCCCGCGCTCATGGGCTGGAAGCAACAATCATCCGACCGTCAAATCCCTACGGGCCTCGCCAGGGTCACACGGGGGTTCAAGGTGTCGTTGCAACCTTTATGAACCAGGTATTGAACGACGAAACGATCCACGTATGGGGTGATGGCAGCGTGGTGCGTGATTATGTCTATGTGGAGGACTTGGCGTCGCTCTTTGCTGCTGCTGTAGTTTCAGGCGCGAGTGGTGTCTTCAATGGGGGAAGCGGCATCGGCGTCTCCATAAACGATGTGATCGCGGGGATCGGCACCGTGACTGGCCAGCGCCTGCGAGTAACGTACCAGCCTAGCCGATCGATCGATGTGCCTCGTTCTATCCTTGATGTTGGCGCCGCCAAGCGGCACCTTGGGTGGGAGCCAAAGGTCACGTTTCCTGAAGGCCTGGAACGGACTTGGCGATGGATGAGCCACTTCGACACCATGGTTTCGCACACCCGCTGACGCTTCGTTTCGAGAGCACGAGCGGGCCAGGCTCCAAATCGATCATGTTCAAAAGGCACAGGCGTTTCCGCTCGCCTTTCGACCTATCGAATCGGACAGTACAGGTTTAGAATCATTTTCAAGCGCTTTTGGCTGCCCGCTCGGGTGGGCGACTGGCATCCACCAAGTGGCGTGGCAAGCAGAGGCCTGACCTCCTAAGAAACTAATGGATGAGATCCGTTCATGTCTTCCGCTGGTGCCTTCGCGTTATGCAGCCGGCATTGGCGTGTCGTCTGAAGCGATCAAGACGGTGGAGCCAGTGAATGGCAGCTGATCCGTTTCGTAGGCGCGGCGCGAACCCCATCTTTTTCAGGAAGGGCCGTGTCCGCGGCGTTCTTCGCAAGCTGCTTGCCTCTCGTCTCGGGCGCAGCGCTCTCATATCAAGACACCTCGTCCCGCGTTTGCTTGGGGCTCGAGATCCCAGTGATCCGCGTGATGTCGTCCTAGTTCTGGTCCATGAGGCCTCTAGGACAGGTGCCCCTATCCTCGGGTGGAATGTGATCCGCGGGCTTGCCGGCCGGTACCAGGTTATCTGCGTGCCGCTCGGAGGTGGGGAGATAGAAGCGGACCTGCGCCGCGTCTCGTCGTTCTCCGTCGTCGCCCTCTCTTGGCTGCGGCGGCGGCCGAAAAATGCGGGGCCGGTTGCTCAGAGCCTCGTTTCCAATTTCCGCCCACGCTACGTCATTGCCAACAGTGTAGAAACGCACGCGCTCATCCCGTTTTTTGCGCGATCGGGCGTGCCGGTAGTGGCGTTATTCCACGAATTCGCTGCCTATACCCGTCCGCTTTCCAAGCTTGGAGACGTGTTCGACTGGGCCGATGAAGTTGTGTTTTCGTCGCATATGACGATTGAATCGGCGGCAACTTATTATCCGGGCCTTGAATGGCGCGCGGGAATACGCCTCATCCCGCAGGGCCGATCTGAGATACCGCTGCAAGGGCCAAGCCTGACTGAGAAATCGGGATCATCGCCCGCCCTTCGACCCGAGGGACGGGAGGGCGCTTTTGTCGTGCTCGGTGCGGGTTTCGTTCAAATGCGAAAGGGCGTGGAGCTGTTTATCGCAGCGGCCGCCGCCGCGCGGAGTCTAAGGCCGGATCTTCCACTGCTCTTTGTCTGGATTGGAGACGGGTTCGATCCTGTTCGGGATCTTACGTACTCCATTTACATTGACGAGCAGATCAAGCGCTCCGGTCTTGGCGACAACCTCATTCTGCGTCCGGCGGTCGAAGATATCGATGCGCTCTACAAGCAGGCTGATCTCTTCCTGCTCAGTTCGCGCTTGGATCCCCAACCCAATGTCGCCATTGATGCGATGACGTTCGGCCTGCCGGTTATTTGCTTTGAAGGCGCCGCCGGCACGGCGGAAATTCTCGCGTCCGATCCTGGAACAAGCCGTTTGGTCGTTCCACACCTCGACGCCCACGCCGCGGCGGCGGCCATCTGTCGGTTAGCGAGCGATAGTGAGGAGCTGCTTGAGGCCAAGGCCGCTGTGAAGCGGGTTGCCGAGGTCAACTTCGACATGTCGACTTACATCGAACGCGTCGACGACTTGGGTCGGGCAGCGGTTGAACGGCACAGCGAGCGCGATGTCAAACTTATCGCTCAGTCGAACCTGCTCGATCCGTCCTTCGTTCTTTCACCGGGCGAGGCCGTCAGCAGTGAAGAAGAGCTCGCTCGGGTCGCGATGATCCGCTGGCGCCTTTGGGGCGCCTCAACCGCTGATCTCACTCATTCCAACACATTCCGACCTTACCGCCGCGCCTGCGCCGGCTTCCATCCCGGGATATACGCCCTGGCGCATCGGGAGGATTGCGTCATTGGGGGCCGAGATCCCTTTGCGCATTGGATTGAAAGCGGGCAGCCCTTCGGCCCATGGTCACGGCGAGTTCATGCCCCAAGCCCCGCCGCTAAGGCTACTTCGGGCCACCAAAAGGCGCTCCGCGTCGCGCTTCATGGACACTTTCACTATCCTGAGCTGGTCGATGAGCTGCTCCAACGGCTATCGGCAAATCAAGGTCGCCCGCATCTAATCCTGACATGCGACACACATGCGAAGGCAGAGCGATTACAATCGGCCGCTGCAAGCTACGCAGGCACATCGCAGGTGCAGTTGGTGCCGAACCGAGGACGGGATATCGGACCGCTGCTCACCTGCCTCGCAGAAATCATTTCCTCAGGCGCGTACGACATCATCGGGCACGTGCATGGTAAGCGCAGCCATTCGACCGATGCCCAAATGGGTGAGCGTTGGCGGGATTTCCTATTTGAGAATCTGGTTGGCAGCCGCTTCCCTATGGCCGACACAGCCATAGGCGCCTTTGCTGAAGATCCGGCATTGGGGCTGATGATGGCCGAGGACCCCCATGTGGTGGGATGGGGCTCAAATTGGGAACTCGCGAAAGATCTCGCCCGTCGCATGGGCATGGATCATAGCTTGCCTTTTCAGTTCGATTTCCCTCTAGGTACGATGTTTTGGGCGCGGGCCGCGGCGTTGAGGCCATTGCTCGATCTCGGCATGCGGGTTCAGGACTTTCCTAACGAACCGATCTCCGACGACGGCACCATTCTGCATGCGCTTGAGCGACTCATTCCGTTTGTCGTTCGCCATGCCGGCTTTGACATCGCGGGACTACGCGCGGCGGGCACCACTTGGTAAAATGAAACCAGAATCGTGGTGTTTGCGGCGTTTCGTCTCTATTTTCGTTTAGGGCTGCGCCGGCTTCCGGCCGTCGATCTCGTTGCCCGCTGTACTCGGAGTGCTGACTATGCCTATCGGTCCGACACAGATTGCCGATGTCGTTCGGCTTCAAGGGCATCCTGCCTTGTGGATGCCCACGCGAACCGGGGCGATGAGCGCGTGGTGGGGGCATGTTCCGTTCGCTCACTGGCTGGTCTCAGAACTTGGCCCGCGTTGCATTGTCGAATTGGGTACGCATAACGGCGTTTCCTTCGCGGCCTTCTGTGAGGC